>DASYQB010000213.1:0-6523 GCA_036005985.1 Candidatus Methylomirabilota bacterium
GATCGGACACGCAGTACCACTGGTCCTCGACGTTTCCGAGCGCGGCGCCCGGCCATGATAGCCAACTTTCATCCCGCAGGGTGCGCCGCCAGGCGGATCTCCGTTTTTGAGCGGCCTTCGCTACGCTGGCTTCGGCCGTCAGCGGCGGGCGCGGGCGATCATCTCGACGAGCACGGCGCGGCACTCCTCGGCCGTGGTCGCCTCCCGGAGAAAGGCGATACGCGCCGCGTGAAGGCGCTCGCCGCTCCGGATGCGCACGCGGAAGCCCAGCCGGTCCACCGACAGCATGGTGGCTTCCTCGGCCCCGGGCTCGACGTGAGCGCGCGCGAGGGTGAGGAGCGCGTCGGCGTGATCGCGATTCATGTGGGCGAGGATCTCCTCTGCCGTGTCGGCCAGAGGATCGGGCCGCGCCTCCGCGTAGCCCTCGCCCGTCACCCAGTCCATTGCCGCGAATCCACCCACGAAATACAGATCCGCGATCTCGAGCCGCCAGAAGCTGAAATCCTCGAAATCCACCCAGTAGGCGGCCTTGGGATGGCGCGCGAGGTAGGCCGCGCGCGCCGCCGGCCGCTCCGGCTCGGACACGCGCACCGCGCGACCCATGAGGGTCACCCGGCCGCCCGCGAGCGGATCCTCCGTCCAGCCCGGCTGGGTCACGAGAAGGCTCGCCCGCGGATCGGCTTCGAGATTCTGCGTGTGCATGGCCATGCTGCTGATGAGCAGAAGCGGCGCGCCGCCCTCGCCGAGCGCGTACGGCATGACGGAGCCGAAAGGATGGCCGGGGTGACGGCGCGAAAGGGTGGAGAGCGCCCCCGTGTGGGCGAGGTAGACGAGGGTCCGCGCCCGCTCTGCGTAGGTCGGCTCTGGCGGAGGCGGCGGCCCCCCTTCCAGCCCAGGACCGGCGTGGCGGCTCATGCCGGTCTCCGTGACGCCGTGTCGACGGCGAGGCGCCGCGCGTCGTCGATCACCACGATGCGAAGCGGAGCCTCGCGGTTGCGCACCGTCAGCTCGTGGCGCGGATAGCCGGCATCGCTCAGGCCAGCGCGCGCCATCACCTGCTCCGAGACCACGAGGTCACAGCGATACTCCTTGGTCAATGCCTCGAGCCGGCTCGCCACATGAACCGTGTCACCCACCGCGGTGAGATAGCGGGTGTCCCCGTAGCCCATCTCACCCACCACCGCGGGGCCAGTATGGATGCCGATGCCGAGACGCAGAGGCTCGGCGAGGTCGGCCCCGAACGATCGGCTGAACTCCTCGATGCGGGCAATCATGGCGCCCGACGCCCTGAGCGCCTGCTGGCAGGCCGTGTCCGGTCCCGTCTCGACGCCGAAAAGCGCCATGACACCGTCGCCCGTGTATTGATTGGCTATCCCTCCCGAGTCGGCGATGGCCCGTCCCACCGCCTCGAAGTAGCGATTCAAGAAGAATACGACATCATAGGGCAGCCGGTGCTCGGCGAGCCGCGTGAAACCGCGAAGATCGGCGAAGAGGACGGCGATCTCGCGCTCCTCACCGTTGCGCGCTCCCATGGGCGCGTGCGCTACGCCCGCGCTCACGGACGCCTCGAGGAGTGGCGTCACCTCGAGATCGCGGCTAGGCCGGAGCTGACAGGCAAGGCGCACATTGGGTGGCGCTCCCACCCGCTGGAGAACCCGCAGCTCTTGAGGGCTCGGCGGAGGGAGCACGCCGGGGTCTCCGGCCACGCGCACACGACAGGTCGAGCAGCGGCCTCGTCCGCCACACACTGAGGCGTGCGGGATGCCCGCGGCCCGGCTCGCCTCGAGCACGGTCCAGCCGAGAGGTACCACGGCGCTCTTGCCTTCAGGATAGCGAAGCCGGATCGTCTCGCGGCGACGCGACACGTAGTCCCGCGCTCCACGGGCGAGCAAGGTCGCGGCGAGCAGGATCCACGTCGTGCGAAACAGCATGACCTCGATCTGCTGGAGCTGGGCGCGGCCCGACGGCGAGGGCGGACGGGTCTCCGCCATGGTCCGCTGGGCGAATCCCGGCTGTCGCGCCATTATGGCCACGGCGCGCCCCGCTTCGGCGAAGCCCAGCCACGCGAGCACGGGCACGAGCACGAATCCGGTCAACACGACGGGAAAGCTCCGGCGGTACCACGGTCGCAGGCGCAGCCAGAAATGAAGACCGATGCAGCCGTGGGTCCACGCGATGAGGAGCAGCATCGACTGGAGAAAGCCCGCCCACGGATTGACGACCCAGAACCAGAGGAGGAGTCGCGGGTACGGGTCGCCGGTCCCGAACATGCTATAGGCGAGACGCGTGGCGATCACATGGGAGGCGAGGAGCGGCGGCACGGCCAGGCCCAGCACGATCTGGGTTGCCTCCCAGGTGGGCATGCGGAGAGTTCGCCGTCGGTAGATGAGCCAGAGCCCGAGAAGCCAGTGGGTGAGGAGGGCGCCGTAGAGCGCGGTGGTGGCCAGAGGATTGCGCCAGAGGGCGAGAAACCACACGCGCCCCGCGGCCATGGCGTCGAGCGAAACCAGGCCGAGGGCGTGGTTGGTGAAGTGCGTCAGGAGATAGGTGAAGAGGATGAGGCCGCCCCACAAGCGGAGCGGCCGGATCCACGCCCGGCCCGATCGCGCCGACGTCACCGGTGCCTAGAGCGCGCTCTTACCCGAGGCCTTGTCGAGGAATCCGCGCAGGGTCCGGTTGAACTCCTCCGGCTGCTCGACATTGGACAGATGCGAAGCCGAGCGCAGGATGGCGAGCTGCGACCCGGGCAGCGCCGCGTGGATCTCCCGGGCCATCTCCACCGGCGTGCCCGGATCCTCCTCGCCCACGATGATCAAGGCGGGGCACCGCAGCTCCTTGAGCCGCTCCGTCACGTTGATCTTGGGGATGGCGTGACAGCACCCGATATAGCCTGCGGCCGGCGTGCGCCGGATCATGCCGCCCACGCGCTCCATCACGTCGGGCCGGAGCGTCCGAAACGGCGCGGTGAACCACCGCTCGAGGGTGCCCGCGACCATGGGCTCCATGCCCTTCGCTCCCACCGTCTTGATGCGCTCCTCCCACACCGGGGCGGCCGCCGCCGGATATCTGCTGGTGGTGTCGCAGAGGACGAGGCTCTGCACCATCGACGGATGCTTGAGGGCGAAGGTTTGCCCGATCATGCCGCCCATGGAGAGACCCACGAAATGCGTCTCCTTGATGCCGAGACCGTCGAGGAGGCCCTTCAGGTCGTCCGACATCTGGTCGAGCGAGTATGCGCCCTCGGGCGCGCTGGTCTGACCGTGGCCACGAGTGTCGAAGCGCAGCACGGTGTACTGGGAGGCGAGCGCGGCCGCCTGCTCGTCCCACATGTGGAGCTCGCAGGCCAGCGAGTGGCTGAGCGTCACCACGGGTCCGCTTCCCTGCCTGTCGTAGTTGATCTCGATGCCGTTGGCCTTGAGCTTCATGGGGCTCCTCCTATTCGCGGGTGGCGGTGCTGGGACAGATCTGGTTGTAGGCGCAGTAGCGGCACGTCTGGTAGCCGGGGGTAGGATCGAAGCGCCGTGCCCGGATCCCCGCGGCGGCCGTCTCGATAGCCTCGCGCGCCTCCGCCAGATCACTCTCCGTGGGCACGTGGCCGCCGGTGAGGCCGGACTCGAGGAAACGCAGCTCGACGCGGGCGGGCAGGCAACCCGTCATCTCCTTCTGAGCCAGGGCGTACATCTTGAGCTGGAGACTCTCCCGGGCGCGCCGGTCCGCCGCCTTCTGCTCGGTGACGTCACTCGACTTGTAGTCGATCACCACCGTGCCCGCCGCCGTGTCGTCGACCCGGTCGAAGCGTCCGCGCACCTTGGTCGCCCCGAGGGCGAAGCCGAAGTCGCGCTCGACGTCCGTGGGCTTCTCGCCCGAAGCTTCCTCCTCGTGATAGAAGCGCGTGAGCGCCTCCACGCCGGCGCGCTTGCGCTGTTCCTCGTGCTCACGAGTGAGGAAGCCCTCGTTGCGCCACGCGTCGTCGAAGGCGAGGAGAAAGTCCTCGAGGGAGGTGAAGTTCCCCACGGCACGGCGCTTCAGATAGAACTCGACGGCCTTGTGGAGCGCGCTGCCGTAGACCACGCTGTGATGCTGGCGCAGGGGAATCCGCTTGACGTGGATGTACTGGTACTTCAGGGGACAGGTCTGGTAGTCGTCGACCTGGTTGTGGCTGACCGTCAGCTCCTGACCCGGCGGGATGACCGCGGTGGCCGTGCCTTCCCGCGCGGGGGCCGGGGCGTAACCCTGAAGCTCTTCGATCGCTTCGGCCTTGAAAGGCCGCGCCGCCTCCTTGGGCAGATCAAGCGCCTCGAGGATGAACTGGCTCGTCTTCCACTTCTTCCGTCCTCCCATGTCCTCGGCGCTCGTCAGATAGAGCAACTCCTTGGCCCGCGTCATGCCCACGTAGAAGAGCCGCCGCTCTTCCTGGAGGTGGAAATCGCCGCCGGGCAGGGTGTCCTTGATGAGGCCGATGGGCATCTCCAGGGCGTCGCCACGTCGCCGCGTGGGGAACTTCTCCTGGACGCAGTTGACGAGAAAGACCACGGGCCACTCGAGGCCCTTAGCCTTGTGCACGGTGAGCACGTGCACGGCCGGCGTGTCCGAGTCCGCCTCGGCCACCGCGGGGTCATCGCCTGCGTCGATGAGGGCGTCGAGGTGATTGACGAACTCCCGCACGTTGTCGTACTGGAGCACGCGTGAGGCGTCACGGATGCGCGCGAAGAACTTGCTGACGTTCTGCACCTCCTGCTCCTGCTCGGCGGGCGCCTTGGCGTACCGGGTCATGAGGCCGGAATCCACGAGAAACTGGTAGAGCAGCTCGCCCGTCGGGGTCTCGCGGGCCAGCTCCATGTAGCGCTCGAGGTCGGCCACGAGCCGCCGGATGGCCCCCGCCCCCTCTTCTCCCACCTCCACGTCCGAGGGCACCTCACGCAGCACGTGAAAGAGCCCGCGATGCTTGCGATCCGCATAGGTGGCGCACTCGGTCAGGTCGAAAATGGGGACCTGATAGATATCGGACGAGGCCAGGTAATGAAGACTCACGGAATCGTCAGGATGCGCGACGCTCCGAAGGAAGGCGATGAGGAGCCTGATCTCCGGGCGGCCGTAGAGCCCGGCATTGCCCGAGAACGTCCAGGGAATCCCCCGCAGGTTGAGAGCGCGCAGGAAGGCGTCCGCGTCGTGATTGGCGCGGACGAGGATAGCGCAGTCGCGGTACGGCCGGCCCGCTCCATGCTCCTCCGCGATCAGCTCGGCGACCTGATCCGACTCGCTCGACACCGTGTCGAAGGCGAGGTGCTGGGGGCCGACCCCGACCCGCGGCCGGCCGTCTGATCCCGTGGACCTGAGCTCCTTGTCTATCCCCTGCGCGACCTCCAGCCGATCCGGATTGTTGAACTGGATGAGCCGGTATGCCGCGTCGAGCACCGCCTGGGGAGAGCGCCGATTCTCGAGCAGCACCACCTTCTTGGCGTCCGGATAGGTGCGGTCGAAATCGAGGATATTGCTCATGGAGGCCCCACGGAAGCGGAAGATGGCCTGATCGTCGTCACCCACCACGGTGACGTTGCGGTGCCTCGCCGCGAGCAGCTTCACCACCTCGAACTGGGCGTAGTTGGTGTCCTGGAACTCATCCACGAGAATGAAGCGGTAGCGCTGCTGGCTGCGCCGGAGCACGTGGGGGCGGGTGCGCAGGAGACGGAGCACCTCCACGATCTGGTCGCCGAAGTCGATCTGGCCCAGGCGAGCCATGAGGGTCTGGTACTGGGCGTAGGTACGCGCCAGCTCCACCTGCTCGTCGGCCTCGAGCCGCTCCGCATCGTCGGTGGCGGCTGCCCGCAACCTCTCGGCATGGGCGAGGTACTCGTCCGCTCCCACGTCCTCGTCTTTGAGGCGGCTGAACAGCGTGATCATTGCCTGGATGTGTCGAGTCGGATCGCCAAGCGGCCGGAAGTGCTTCAGAGGGAATTCGAAGAGATGATCGCGGACGAAGATCACCTGCTCCGCTCGCGTGAGCACGCGGAAATCCGGGGTGAGCCCGAGCTCGAGCGCGTTCTCCTTGATCAGCCGGTCGCCGAAGGCATGGAAGGTCGCGATCTGGACGTCCGCGTAGCCATAGGGCACGAGCTGGTCCACGCGCTCTTCCATCTCGGCCGCGGCCTTGTCCGTGAAGGTGAGGGCGAGGACCTCAGAGGGGCGGGCTTGCCGGGTCGCGATGAGATGGGCGATGCGGCGGGTGATGACCGTGGTCTTGCCCGTGCCCGCTCCCGCGATGATGAGGAGCGGGCCAGCGAGATGAGTCACCGCTTCGCGCTGGGCCCCCGTCAGGCCGTCGAGGATGGCGTGAGGACCGCGCGGAGTCTCCGCCATCAGAACCTGAAGGCGAAATAGACGGCGGCCACTGTGCACCCGAAGGACGCCGCGCAGTTCCCGCGAAAAGCTTCCTTGAGGTTCGTGCCCCAGCTGACGAGGATGAGGAGGAGGAGGAGTGCCTGCCGAAACCTGAGATGGCCGTACCACACGAAAGGCACAATCC
>DASYQB010000214.1:0-4138 GCA_036005985.1 Candidatus Methylomirabilota bacterium
GGTGAAGTCTCGCTCGTGGGGCCTCGTCTGGAGCTTCCTCGCTGGATTCCTCGTGGTGGGGGTGCCCTACTGGCGGATCCCCTACAACAAGGCGACGTCGTCGGCGGTGATGGGTGGCGCGATACTGATCGGCATGGTCGCCCTGATCACCCGCGTCCTCATCGATGCGCGCTTCCCGCGTGTCGTCCTCGTGGTGGCCGCCGCGGTACCCGCGGCGGTGATGGCCCGAGTGGTGGTGGACACTACGCGTGACCCCACCTCACACAACCTCTGGCCTTTCGAACTGATCATCGCATTTCTGGTGGGGCTGACGGGCACGGTGCCGGGCACGCTGGTCGGCAGCGTCTTCCGGCGCCTGCTCGGCAAACGCTGACCCCCGCAGGTTCCGGAGGATCGACATGTCCGCCATCGAGCCCGGCCGTAAGGCCCCCGCCTTCTCCCTCCAGGACCAGAGCGGCAGGACCCACCGTCTCAAGGACTATGCGGGCCGGCCTCTCGTGCTCTACTTCTATCCGAAGGACCTCACGCCCGGATGCACGCGCGAGGCGTGTGCCTTCCGCGACGCGCTGCCCGATTTCAAGAAGGGCAAGGCAGCCGTGCTTGGCGTGAGCATCCTGGACACCGCGAGCAAGGCCAAGTTCGCGCAGAAGCACCGGCTCAACTTCCCCCTCCTCGCCGACCCGGACCACGCGGTCGCGGAGAAGTACGGGGCGTGGAAGAAGAAGAGCATGTACGGCAAGACCTTCATGGGCCTCGCGCGCACCACCTACCTCATCGGGCCCGACGGCGTGGTGGCCCGCCGCTGGGACAACGTGAAGGTAGACGGCCACGCCGAGGCCGTGCTGGAGGCGGCGGAAGCGCTCTAGGCGCTCTGCTCCGCCACCCGGGCCTCCGCGGATTCGGTGTATCTTGGGGAGGTTCGCCCATGTACTTCGACCGTCGGCTCTGGGCATTCACGCGCGGCGTGCGGCTGCGCATCGTGGGCACCGTGCTGCTCGGGCTCCTCGCGGTGGGCGCAGGCATCGCGCGCCTCGCCCTCTTCGGCTGGCTCCTCGGGCGAGTCATCGCGGGCGATTCGGTGCGCTCGGTCGTGCCCCTCGTGGCGCTCACCGCGGGCGCCGTCCTCCTCCGGAGCGCGCTCGACTACTGGCGTGCCATGGCCGCCCACACCACGGCCGCCCTCGTCCAGGGCACGCTGCGCCAGGCCATTTACGAGCGGGTGACTGCCCTCGGCCCCGCCCACTTCACCCGCTCCCGCACCGGTGACGTGATCCTCTCCATGGTGGAAGGCGTCCAGCAGCTCGAGGTCTACTTCGGCCAGTACCTGCCCCAGCTCGCGGTGGCCGCCCTCACTCCCGTGCTCATTTTTGCCTTCGTCGCCTTCGTCGATCTGCCCGTGGCCCTCGTGCTGCTCGCGGCGGCTCTCCTCACCCTGCTCGCTCCGTCACTCTGGCATCGCAAAGATAGCCTCCAGAGCCTCTCCCGCCAGAAGGCCTATGCCGCCTTCGGGGCGGAGTTTCTCGACTCGATCCAGGGACTGACCACACTGAAGGCCTTCGGCCAGAGCGGGACGCGGGCGCGCATGCTCGGAGAGAAGGGGCGCGATCTCTTCCACAGCACCATGGGCGTGCTCGGAGCGAACACGTTCGCGCGAGGCATCACCGACACCGGCATGGCGGTGGGCGCGGTGGCCGCCCTGGGCCTCGGAGCCTGGCGGGTGCGCGAAGGGGAGATGACGCTCGCCGCGCTTCTCGTCATCCTCATGCTCGGCGTCGAGGTGTTCCGCCCGCTGCGTGAGCTGCGGGTGGTGCTCCATCAGGGCATGCTCGGTCTCTCCGCGGCCGGCGGCATCATGCAGATTCTCGAGGCGCAGCCCAGGGTGAGCGATCGAGCCACGCCCCTCCTCGACGCCGCTTCCCTCTCGCCGATCGTGGCTTTCGAGGACGTGAGGTTTTCCTACCCCGGCGGGCGCCGGGTAGCTCATGACGGCCTGTCCTTCGAGGTCAAGGCGGGGGAGCGGGTGGGCATCGTGGGACCGAGCGGGGCGGGCAAGTCCACGGTGGCCCGTCTCCTCCTGCGCTTCTACGATCCGGAGCGCGGCCGGGTGACGATCGGCGGGCGCGACATCCGCGAGCTGACTCTGGACCAGCTCCGGGGCCTGATCGCGGTGGTGAGCCAGGACACCTATCTCTTCCACGGCACGGTCGAAGAGAACCTCCGCATGGGCAAGCCCGACGCGACGCCGGCGGAGCTCCAGGCGGCCGCGCGCGCCGCCAACGCGGAAGAGTTCATCGCGCGGCTCCCCCAGGGCTACCAGACGGTGGTGGGCGAGCGTGGCGTGCGGCTGTCCGGAGGGCAGCGCCAGCGCATCGCCATCGCCCGCGCGCTCCTGCGCGACGCGCCGATTCTCATCCTCGACGAAGCGCTGTCCGCGGTGGACGCGGAGAGCGAGGCGGTGATCCAGCAGGCCCTCGACCGGCTCATGGAAGGCCGGACCACCTTGATCTTCGCCCACCGGCTGTCGAGCGTGATCGGCGCCGATCGCATCCTCGCTCTGGACGGCGGGCGCGTGGTGGAGAGCGGCACGCACGCCGAGCTCATGGCGCGCGGGGGCGCCTATCACCGCCTGATGGCGGCCCAGGCCCAGGACGATGCGGGGCCGGTCGAGCTGCTCGCCCGGCCCGAGCTCGCATCCGAGCCGGGCATGGCCGACGGCGAGCCGGCCGTCTCCGCCGCTCCCGAGCCCACGGACGCCATTGTCCGCGCGGAGGGCATGAGCTGGCCCAAGCTCATCCGTGTTTTGCTCGGCATGGTGGCCGGCTATCGCGGCCGGCTCGCCCTCACCTTCGTGCTCGGGGTGGCCCGCGTGGTCGCGCTGATCGGGGTGGGCGTGCTCAGCGCGCTCGTCGTTCGTGCGGTGAAGAACGGCATGCCGCTCGGCCGGCTCATGATCGCCCTCGCCATCGCCGCGCCCCTGGCCGGGCTTCTCCACTGGCTCGAGTCATGGCTGGCCCACGACATGGCCTATCGCCTGCTTCTCGACATGCGCCTCGACATGTTCCGGAAGCTCGACGCGCTCGCCCCCGCCTATCTCTCCCGCCGCCGCACCGGGGATCTCGTCGGGGTGGCCACGCGCGACGTGGAGCTGATCGAGTACTTCTTCGCTCACACCATCACTCCCGCCTTCGTGGCCGTGCTCGTGCCCGTGGGGGTTCTCGTCACCCTCGCCTCCTTCGGATGGCCGATCGCTCTCGCCCTGCTCCCCTTCCTCGCGTGGGCCGCTCTCACCCCGATCCTCGGCCGCGCGCGCATCGACCGGCTGGGCTCGCAGGCGCGGGAGGTGTCGGGCGATCTCACGGCGCACGCGGTGGACTCCGTGCAGGGCTTGGGAGAGATCGTGGCCTTCCGCCAGGTGGCGGCGAGGGGACGCGAGTTCGCGGCCAAGGCGCAGCACTATTTCCGGGTGCGCACGCCCTTCCTCCACGATCTGAGCCTCCAGGCCTCGCTGCAGGAAATCGCCAACGGACTGGGCGCCCTCGCCGTGGTCGGAGTGGGCGCCGTGCTCGGCGCGTCGGGCCGTCTCGACACGGCCATGCTGCCGCTTCTCACCTTGCTGGCCATCTCCGCCTTCGTTCCTGTCTGGGAGATCGCGCAAGTGGGGCGCCAGCTCGCCGACACGCTCGGGGCCGCCCGTCGCGTGTACGGCGTGCACGCCGAGCCCGTGCCCGTGATGGACGGCCCGGGGGTGGGCGCGGGAGCGTCCGCATGGCGGGGACCGGCTCTCGAGCTGTCGCAGGTGACCTTCACGTATCCCGGCCGCCGCCGGCCCGCCCTCGTGGACGTATCCTTCTCGGTGCCGCGCGGAAGCACGGTGGCGCTGGTGGGGCCGTCGGGAGCGGGGAAGACGACCATCGCCAGCCTCTGCCTCAGGTTCTGGGATCCCGACATGGGGGCAATCAGGCTCGACGGCCACGATCTCCGCGAGTATGGCCTCGACGAGCTGCGCCGTCGTGTCGCGCTGGTCGCCCAGGACACCTATCTCTTCAACGACACGCTCCGGAACAATGTCCTCCTCGCCAAGCCCGACGCGAGCGCAGGGGAGCTCGCGGCGGCCATCGAGCAGGCGGCGCTCACGGAC
>DASYQB010000215.1:0-2391 GCA_036005985.1 Candidatus Methylomirabilota bacterium
CGAAGTTGTACTCGCCCGTCTCGGTGCCGGCCAGCCGCACCGAGGCCTCGGGCACCGGGATGAAATAGATCTCGTCGATGTACGCGGTGCGCTTGCCACCGTAGCCGTTGGGAGGATCGGTGCGGGCCGAGTATTCCTTGAAGCGGGCGAGGCGCACGTGCCGGTCGGGCTTGTGCTCGACGAAGCGATAGGGGCCGGTGCCGATGTATTCCTTGACCTGGCCGTCGCCCGCGGCCGCCACCACCTCTTTGGGATAGATGGCCCCCCCGTTGTTGGGCGAGCCCAAGGCGAAGAGGAGCGAGCCCGACGGCTCCTTGAGATAGATGACGACGGTGTAGGGGTCCTTGGCCTCGAGTCCCTCGACGTTTTTCCATATCGCCTTGGGGGTCGTACCCAGCTTGGCCCAGTGCTGGAGCGACGGCACCACGTCGGCCGAGGTCATCTCCTTGCCGTTGTGGAAGCGTACGCCTTTGCGCAGGGTGATGGTGTAGCGTCGGCCGTTGTCCCCCACCACGTGGCTTTCCGCGAGCATGGGGATGGGGTTCATGTTCTTGTCGTACGTGTAGAGCGTCTCGTACATGTGCCAGGTAATCTGCTGGGTGATGACCGCGGTGGTGGCATGCAGATCGAGGGTGGGCGCCTCGCCGATGAGCCCGGCCTTGAGCACGCCGCCCGCGCGCGGCTGGTCCTGGGCGGAGGCCACGGGCGCGGTGGCGAGGATCAGCAGCGAGAGCAGTGCCGCGGAGCGAGTGAGCATGGCGCCCTCCTCAGAGCGGTTTGACGTGCGGACGGTTTTCCCAGGTGAGCGCGGAGAGCGGGACTTCCGCTTCCGTCCCGTCCTGGAACCCCACCACCACCGTCTGCTTGAGCACGCGCAGCGAGCGCACCTTGCCCGTCATGCAGCCCTGCGCGCCACAGTCGGCCTGACAGGCCGAGCCAACCTTGGGCAGGTGCTTGCGCAGCTGGTCGTAGGTGGAGAACTCGTAGAGCAGGCAGCACTTGAGCCGGCCGCAATTGCCGAGGAGCCGGCTGTCCGTGAGTGGCATGTCCTGGGCCTTGGCCATCTTCACGGAGATCGGGTCGAAGTTCTTGAGATAGGACGAGCAGCAGAGCTGGCGGCCGCAGGGGCCGATGCCGTCCATGAGCTTGGTCGTATCGCGGGCGCCGATCTGCCGCATCTCGATGCGGGAGTGGAACTCGTGGGCGAGGTCCCGCACGAGATCCCGGAAGTCCACGCGCTCCTCCGCGCTGAAGAGGACGGTGACCCGGCGATGACGCGGGTCGATCTCCACGTCCACGATCTTGAGCTGGAGCCCGCGGCCCCGCGCGCGGCGTCGGCAGGTCTCGGCGTGCCTGAGCTCGCGCTCCCGGCGATCGCGCCACTCCGCCGTCTCCGCGTCGGTGGCCCGTCGCAGCACCGTGCGATAGAGTCGGCCCCGCTTGAATTCCGGCAACGGGCGCTTGGGACGCCGCACCTCGCCCACCACGGTACCCTGCCCCGTCTCCACGACCACGAAGTCGCCGACGTGCAGGTCTTCCATGGCCGTCTGGTGGTCCTCCGCCTGCAGCGGCTCGCGCAGGCGCACGCCGATCAGATAGGGAAGGTTGGCCTCCGGCTCGGCGGGCGGTGCCTCGGAAGTCTCGGTGATATCGCTCATGGTGTCCTTATGCCGCCTTGGTCAAGCGGCTCAGTAGCACCTCGACGGTGAGTCGAGGTGAGACATTGCCTTGGATCGCCTGCCACGCTTCCCGGCAGGCGGAAAGTCCGGCCACGATCTCGTCGAGGGAGCGCCGACCGGCGGTGGCTCGCCCGGCGAACACGGTCAGGTGGGAATCGGCGCCTCCGTGGGCACAGAGAAGATCGCGGTACCACAGCCAGCAGGTCTCCACCGCGCTCTCCGCCGCCTCGCGATCGCGTCCCAGAGTCTCGCCGATCTGGAGAATCGCCTCTGGCCCTCGGGACTGCGCCTGGGCGAGCCAGCCCAGCGCGCGCTCCCTCTCCGGGCCCGCTCCTCCCGGCAGCAGCGCCACCACGCCCTCTGCGGGGCGCGGACGGAAGCGGACGATCTGGCAGCGCGAGAGCACGGTGGCGGGCAACGTGCGCGCCTGGCTGAGGATCAGGATGATCACCGTGCGCGCGGGAGGCTCCTCGAGCGTCTTGAGAAATGCCTGGGGCGCCGCTCCCGTCATGGTCTCCGCCCCGTCCACGATGAAGACCTTGCAGGGTGCCTCCGCGGGCCTCAGAGCAGCCAGCCTCTCCAGCTCACGGATATTTTCCACGCGAATGGCCGGTGTGCCCTTGGGATTGCTCACAGGTGGAGTCGGTCCGACGAGGTGCACATCGGGGTGAAGGCCTCGGTCGGCCCGGTCCGCCGCGGCGCCCCCCGCCGG
>DASYQB010000216.1:0-1916 GCA_036005985.1 Candidatus Methylomirabilota bacterium
GAATTCCACTTTTCGTAGAGCGGGCGGGCCTCCATGTTGCCTTTGACCCACTGGAGCCGCAGGAGCGGTGACTGCGCGCGCACCAAGGCGGCCTCGAGCCCGGCCACCGCGGCGAGGACCACGGTGACCGCGATGGCCACACGGCGGAGGCGGGGGGTGGCGCGCACCGCGAAGAGCACGCCGGCGAGACCGGCGAGGGCGCCCACGACAAGCACCGCCGTTGGCCCGTCCGTCACGTTGAGGGTGACGATGACCGCGAGGCAGCCCATGGCGGCGCCCACGAGATCGAACGCGTAGAGCGTCCCCACCCGTGCGGGAAACTTCGTCAAGGCGAGGGCCACGCTGATGCCGCTGAACACGAATGGCGTGGCGATGATGGCGTAGCCCAGGACCGCCCACAGGATGCCCCCGGGGCTCAGATCGCCCTCGAAGGGCACGAACAATCCGACGAGGAAGCTGATCACCGCCGTCACCGCGAAGAGCACGGCGCCCCACGTGAGGTGCTCGTGCACCCGCTCCTGCGTGAAGACGGCGGGCCGGAGGTAGATGAGGAGGGCGCCCGCCGTCATGCCGAACATGGCTACGGAGATGGCGACGAACGCGAAGTGATACCACATGGTGACACTGAAGATGCGCGTGAGGACGATCTCGTACATCACCGTGGCGAGCGCGATGACGAACATCCCGAGATACGTATGTGCCGGTGGCCGATGATCGGCGTCCACGCTTACCCCCTTGTGTCCAGAGCCAGGGAGGGACTACGCAAAAGCATTGATTCGCCGGAGGGCGATGACAGCCTCACCAAATCGACGCTAGCACACGCCTCGGGGCGACACCTAGATCCGCGGCGAGGCGCTGGTCCGGGCCGGAAAGGCTTGAGAAGACTGGTCCTAAATTGATGCTACCGGCCCGTCAACCGCGCGACGACGGGTGCCAACGCCTCCCGGTACGGCTCGTGCGTTAGGATGTAGGAGATATTCCACCGTCGCCGGCGTGCCTCGAGGTCTTCCACCATCTCGTCGACGGTGCCGATGAGCGCGTAGGGGCTGGCGAGAATCTCGTCAGGGCTCAGGGCCGTCCACGTACGCGCGAGCTCTTCGGCAGCCTGCCGCCGATCGTCCGTGACGATGACGCGCTGGACCAGCGCATTCAGCTCCAGCCGCTCGAAGCGCTCCCTCGCCGCCTCCCTGATGTAGCGGATGCGCTCGTCGACGACGGTGGCCTTGCCGCCCGAGAGGTCCGGCGCCGTTCCCCCACGCCGGAAGGTAATGCCCGTGAGCCCGACGATGTCGGCCTCGTTCGCGGCAAGGGTGAGGAGCCGCGGGCCGTTGCCGCCGATGAGTAAAGGCGGACGGGGCTGCTGGACGGGTCGCGGGTAGATCACGTGATCGGTCACGCGATAGTGCCGCCCCGCGAAGGTCACCGGCTCGCCGGCAAGCAACCGCTTGACGATCACCACCGCCTCGGCCAGTCGCTCCACCCGCGCACCGCCGAGATCGAAGGGTAGACCAGCCTGCTCGTATTCCGCCTTCATGTAACCAGCGCCCATTCCCAGCTCGAGACGACCGTCGGTGAGGAGGTCGATGGTGGCGGCCTCCCGAGCCAGCAGCACGGGATGGCGGAAGTCGTTGTTGAGCACGGTGGTCGCGATGCGGAGGGTGGTGGTGACAGAGGCGGCGCTCACCAGCGCGGGGAAGGGCGCCAGGCGCTCCGAGAGGTGATCAGGCACACCGAGCACCGCGTAGCCGAGATCCTCGACCTTGCGGGCGTTGTCGAGCCACTCCGCACGCGACGCGGCACGGAGAGCGTTCACGCCGAAGCGAAATGGGGCCACGTCACGACGGCCCTATGCGGCCCAATGCCGACGCCGAGGGGCACGGGCAGGAGTTTTGGTGGCGAGCGCTGGTTGGCGAGTC
>DASYQB010000217.1:0-23754 GCA_036005985.1 Candidatus Methylomirabilota bacterium
CGCGGCCAGCTTCGCCACCCTACCCATCGTGAATCTCAGCCCTTCGGGCTGCGCCCACTCGTGAAGGGCCCACTCCGCAGGCCGCGCCACGGCTGCCCCCGATGCCACCCGCCCGATTTAGCTCATCGGCTGCGTAGGACCCGACTCGCGTGTCCTGGCTCGTGAGCCGTCCACCGTCGTCGATTGCGGCTGGATCAGCTCTTTGGCGGATAAAAGCGGACGTCTTTCTTGGCGGCGTCCCACGCCCGGTTGGCCGCCTCGATCTCCCACGACGTCATGCAGTCCTGCAGGGCCCGCATGATCTCCTCGATCATGTCGCGCGGGTCGGTGTGAAACGAGGCGTGCAGCAACCGCTTCGCGTGCCCGGTGGCGGTGCGCGAGGCATGGAAGGCCTTGTCCACGATCTCCGAGAGCTTGGCCTCCACCTCCGCCGCGGGCACCACCCAGTTGACCAGGCCCATGGCGAGCGCCGCCTCCGGAGTGACGTGATCGTTGAGGAGCGTCAGCTCTTTCGCGCGGCCGAGGCCGATGATGCGGGCCAGCCGCATGATGGACCCGTCGGGAATCAGGCCGTGGCGGGTGGCGCCCAGACCGAGGACGGCATCGTCGGTGGCCAGGCGCAGGTCGCAGGCCACCCCGAGCTGCAGGCCGCCGCCGATAGAGTAGCCGTGCAGCACCCCGAGCACCAGCTTGTCCATGTCCTCGAGGCAATTGAGCCCGCGGATCCAGTGGCGATAGAAGGCCTCGCCGATCTTCCCCGCGGAGAGGGCCTTGCGGTCCATGCCCGAGCAGAAGGCGCGCCCCCGGCCCCGCACCACCACCACCCAGACGTCAGGATCGGCGGCCGCCGCCTCCGCGTGGTCGGCGAGCTGCGCGGCGAGGTCGGTGTGGAGCGCGTTGAGCACGTCCGGACGGTTCAGGGTGATGGTCGCCACCCCACCCTTGACCTCGTAGAGAACACTAGGCTCCATCGGTCCGGCCGCTTCCCGACGCTCTACCTGAAGCCCAGGATGTCGCGGGCGATGACCATGCGCTGGATCTCCGAGGTGCCCTCGCCGATCTCGGTGAGCTTGGCGTCGCGGAAGATACGCTCGATGGGAAACTCCGTGATGTACCCGGCCCCGCCGTGGATCTGGAGCGACTTGGTCGCCGCCTTCATGGCCACCTCGGAGGCGAAGACCTTGGCCATGGAGGCGGCGGTCTTGGCAGGCTTGCCCGCGTCCTTGAGAGCGGCCGCCCGGAGGGTGAGCAGGCGGGCCGCTTCGACCTCGGTCCCCATGTCGGCGATCATGCCCTGCAGCCCATTGAACTCGGCGAGGGTACGACCGAAGGCGTGGCGCTCCTTCATGTAGGCGAGCGCGGTGTCCAGAGCAGCCTGGGCGATCCCCACCGCCATGGCAGCCATGGCGACGCGCCCGCCCTCCAGGACCTGCATGGTGTTCACGAAGCCCATGCCGAGCTCACCGAGGAGCTGGCCGGCGGGCACCGCCACGTTGTCGAAGATGAGCTCCGCGGTGTTGGAGGCGTGAAGCCCCAGCTTGCGATAGGGGCGACCCGCGCTGAATCCGGGCAGGCCCTTGTCGAGCACGAAGGCGGAGATGCCCTTGTTGCCGCGGGCGGGATCGGTGACGGCCATGACCACGGCCACCTCGGCCACGCCGGCATTGGTGATGAAGGCCTTGCTCCCGTTGAGGACGAAGCGCCCGCCTTCCGCGACGGCGCGTGTCTTCATGGCCGCCGCGTCCGAGCCCGAGCCAGGCTCGGTCAGCCCCCACGCCCCGAGTGACTCGCCGCGGGCGAGGCGCGGCAGGTACGCGGCCTTCTGCTCCTTGGAGCCGAAGAGGGTGATGTGATTGGTGCAGAGCGAGTTGTGGGCCCACATGGTGATGCCCACCGAGGCATCCACGCGATTGAGCTCCTCGACGGCCAGGGCATAGGAGACGTAGTCGAGAGCGGCTCCGCCGTACTCCTCGGGCACGAGAGCGCCCAGGAGTCCCGTCTTGCCGAGGCTCTTCAGGATCTCGGTCGGGAACTCCTGCGCCTCGTCGTAGCGGTGGATGACGGGGGCGACCTCGGCGAGGGCCCAGTCCCGGGCCATGGTCCGCACCGCCTCCTGCTCGCGCGTCAGCTCGAAGTCCATGCCTGGATCACACCGCGGCGCGGATATTGTCCCGGACGAAGCGGACGATGTCCTGGGTCGACGTGCCCGGAGTGAAGAGCTCCTTCACCCCCATGGCCTTCAGGGCCCGGATGTCCTCCGCGGGAATGATGCCCCCCCCGAACACCGCGATGTCCTCCGCCCCCTTCTCCTTGAGCAGTTCGAGCACCCGCTTGAAGAGGTAGTTGTGGGCGCCCGAGAGCACGCTGAGCCCGACGGCGTCGGCGTCTTCCTGCACGGCGGTGGCCACGATCTGCTCCGGGGTCTGGTGCAGCCCGGTATAGATGACCTCGAAGCCCGCATCGCGGAGCGCGCGCGCCACGATCTTGGCGCCCCGATCGTGCCCATCGAGCCCCGGCTTGGCCACCACCACTCGGATCTTCCGCTCCGCCATGTCGCTCCTCGCTACGCGAAAATCGTCCTGATGCGGTCGGCCACGCTCATGATGTCCTCCCGGTTGCCCGGCACGACCTTCCAGTCGAAGCCCTTGCCGTCCCCCGTCCAGCGGGGAATGAGATGCATATGGAAGTGCGCCACCGACTGGAAGGCCGCCGCGCCATTGGCCTGGAGAAGATTGAGCCCGTCGGGATTGAGCGCCTTCCGGAGGGCGCCCGCCACCTTCTTCACCGTGGCCATGACCGCCTTGAGATCCTCCACCTCGGCGTCGTAGACGGTGGCGGCATGCGCCTTGGTGGCGACGAGACAGTGACCCCGGGTGAGTGGGTTGATGTCCATGAAGGCCAGCGTCCTCGCATCCTCGTAGACCTTCGCCGAGGGGATCTGCCCGTCACGGATCTTGCAGAAGACGCAGTCAGTCGTCATTTATCCTCAACATGCCTTTTGGCATGTTGACCGTGGGCGAGATGGTTAGGGCCATGCGCTGCCGCTGTCCAGCCGGCCGCATTCATCGTGTTCTCCTAGACTTCCACCGTCCAGTGGTGGGGATCGGGGACCTTCGCGTACTGGATGCCCACGATGGCGTCGTAGAGCTTCTGGGTCAGCGGCGCGGTGCGCCCACCGTTGATCACCATGCGCTGCCCCTTGTAGGCGAGCTCGCCCACGGGCGAGATGACCGCCGCGGTGCCCGTGCCGAAGACTTCCTCGAGGGTTCCCGCCTTGTGGGCCGCCACCACCTCGTCGATGGAGATCTGGCGCTCGCTCGCCTTGATGCCCCAGTCCTTGAGAAGGGTGAGCACGGAATCACGAGTCACCCCGGGCAGTATCGTCCCCCCGAGGGGCGGCGTGATCACCTCGCCTCCGATCTTGACCATGATGTTCATGGTCCCCACCTCGTCGATGTACTTGCGCTGCACCCCGTCCAGCCACAGGACCTGGGTGAAGCCCTCGTGCTTCGCCTCCTCGCCCGCCATGAGGCTCGCCGCGTAGTTGGCGCCCGTCTTGGCCCCGCCCAGCCCACCGTCCACGGCGCGGACGTAGCGCTCCTCGACGCGGATCTTCACGGGGGCCATGCCCTCGGGATAGTAGGCCCCCACCGGGGAGAGAATGACGAAGTAGATGTACGAATGGGCCGGCCGCACGCCGAGGAAGGCCTCGTTGGCGATGATGGTCGGGCGGACATAGAGCGACGTGCCGACGGCCTTGGGCACCCAGTCGCGCTCGATGCCCACGAGGGTCACGAGCGAGCGCAGGGCCAGCTCGGGATCGAGGGGCGGGATGCACATCCGGACCGCCGAGTTGTTCAGGCGCTCCACGTGCTTCTGGGGCCGGAACAGGCGGACCTTCCCGTCGACGCCGCGGAAGGCCTTGAGCCCGTCGAAAATCGCCTGGGCATAGTGGAGGACGGCCGCCGCCGGATCGAGGGGAATGGGAGCGTAGGGCTCGACCCGCGGGTCGTACCAGCCCTTCTCCTCCTGGAAATCGGCCACGAACATGTGGTCGGTGAAGACCGTGCCGAAGGTCAGCTCGGAGTCCTTGGGCTTTGGCTTGTGCGTCGCTGCTTTCACCACCCTGATGGCATCGGTCATGGTGCCGCTCCTTCTAGAATTGAGCCGTTCTTTGTTAAAAGATGATCGGTTCCCGGTAGAGGCCGAAGACCTGCCGGTAGACGTCGGAGACCTCGCCGAGCGAGACGTAGTCCTTGACGGCATCCACCAGCACGGGCATCACGTTGTGGCCGCCGCGACACGCGTCGGCCAGCTGCTTGAGTCGCCTCTCCACCTTGGCCATGTCGCGCGAGGCCTTGAGCCGCCCCACGCGCTCGACCTGCTCTCCCTCCACCGCCTCGTCGAGGCGGAGGTATTCCATGGGCCGCTCCTCGGCCATCGTGTACTTGTTCACGCCGACCACCACCTTGGCCCCGCGGTCGTCGAGCAGCTGATAGCGATAGGCCGCGTCGGCGATCTCCTTCTGCGGGTAGCCCGTGTCGATGGCGCGGATGATGCCGCCCATCTCGTCGATGGTCTTGATATAGGCCATGGCCCGCTCTTCCATCTGGTCGGTCAGCCGCTCGAGGAAATACGCGCCTCCGAGCGGATCGATGGTGAGGGGCGCCCCCGTCTCCTCGGCGATGATCTGCTGGGTGCGGAGGGCCACCGTCACCGCCTCCTCGGTCGGAAGGGCGAGCACCTCGTCGAAGGAGTTGGTGTGCAGGGACTGGGCGCCCCCGAGCACGGCGGCGAGGGCCTGGATGGCCACGCGCGCGATGTTGTTGAGGGGCTGCTGCGCGGTGGCCGACACTCCGGCGGTCTGCGTATGCGTGCGCAGGCGCATGGACTCCGCCTTGCGGGCGCCGAAGCGGTTGCGCATCACGGTGGCCCAGATCCGCCGGGCCGCGCGCAGCTTGGCGATCTCCTCGAAGAAGTCGTTGTGGATGTCGAAGAAGAAAGAGAGCCGCGGCGCGAAGGTGTCCACGTCGAGCCCGCGGTCGACGCAGGCCTGCACGTAGCCGAAGCCGTCGGCGAGGGTGAAGGCGAGCTCCTGCACCGCCGTCGACCCCGCCTCCCGGATGTGATAGCCGGAGATAGACACGGGATTGAAGCGCGGCACGTGCTGGGAGCAGAACTCGATGGTGTCCACCACGATACGCACCGCCGACTCGGGCGGTGAGATCCATTCCTTCTGGGCGATGAACTCCTTGAGCATGTCGTTCTGCATGGTCCCGCCGACCTTGTCCCACCCCACCCCCTGCTTGTCGGCGAGGGCGAGATACATGGCGAGAGCCACCGACGCCGTGCAGTTGATGGTCATGGACGTCGTGACCTGATCGAGGGGAATGTCGCGGAACAGGGTCTCGAAGTCGGCCAGGGTCGAGATGGACACGCCTTCCTTGCCCACCTCGCCGCGGGCCCGCGGATGATCGGCGTCGTAGCCCATGAGGGCGGGCATGTCGAAGGCCGTGCTGAGCCCGGTCTGCCCCTGGGCGAGGAGATACTTGAAGCGCTCGTTGGTGTCCTCGGGCCGGCCGAAGCCCGCGAACATTCGCATGGTCCAGAGCTTGCCGCGATACATGGACGGGTATGGCCCGCGCGTGTAGGGAAACTCGCCGGGATAGCCGAGCTTGTCCTCGTAGCGCCAGCCCGCCAGATCCTCGGGCGTGTAGAGCGGCTCGATGGGTATGCCGGAGAGCGACTCGTAGGGAACGTCGCGCTCGGGCGAGCGGCGGACGAATGGCTCGTAGGCCTCCTTCTTCCAGCGCTCCTTGCCTTCGGCCATGACGTCTCCTCGCTCAGCTCTCGGCCAGCAGATGACGCGCGATCACGAGCTTCTGGATCTGCGAGGTGCCCTCGTAGATCTGGGTGATCTTGGCGTCGCGGAAATGCCGCTCGACCTGGTACTCCTTGATGAAGCCGTAGCCCCCGTGAATCTGCACGGCGTCCGTGGCCACCCGCATCGCCATCTCGGAGGCGAAGAGCTTGGCCATGGCGGCCTGGGCTCCGTGGGGCTCCCCGCGGTCCTTGAGGGCGGCGGCGCGCAGGGTGAGCAGGCGCGCGGCCTCGATGCCCGTGGCCATGTCGGCGAGCATCCACTGGACCATCTGGTGCTGGCCGATGGGCACCCCGAAGCTCTTCCGCTCCCGCGCATAGCCGAGCGCGGCCTCGTAGGCTGCCACCGCGATGCCCACGGCCTGGGCGGCGATCCCGATGCGGCCGCCGTCGAGGGTGGCCATGGCGATCTTGAATCCCTGCCCCTCGTCACCCAGCCGCTGCTCGAGGGGAACACGGCAGCCTTCGAAGAGCAGCTCGGCAGTATCGGAGGCACGGATGCCCAGCTTTTCTTCCGTCTTCACCACGGTGAAGCCGGGGTGGCCCTTGTCGACGAGGAAGGCGCTGACGCCGTGGTGCGCCTTCGCGCGGTCGGTCTGGGCGAACACGAGCACCGCGCCGGCTTCCCGCCCATTGGTCACGAAGATCTTGCGGCCGTCGAGGACGTAAGCGTCACCGTCCCGGCGGGCCAGGGTGTTCTGGTTGGTGGCGTCGGAGCCCGCCTCGGGCTCGGTGAGAGAGAAGCAGCCGAGCTTCTGCCCCGCCGCGAAGGGCGAGAGGAAACGACGCTTTTGCTCGTCGGTGCCGAACTTGGCCACCGGCTCGCAGTAGAGGGAATTGTTCACGGACATGATGGCCCCGTGAGAGGCGCAGCCGCGCGAGACCTCCTCGAGGGCCACCGCGTAGGCCACCGTATCGCCCCCGCTGCCCCCCCACGCCTCCGGGATGGCGATGCCCATGAGCCCGAGCTCGCCCATGCGGCGCACCGTCTCCGCGGGAAAGCGCGCGTCGCGGTCGATCGCCTCGGCGATCGGCCGGACTTCCTTCTCCGCGAAATCTCGCGCCACCTGCTGGATCATCCGCTGCTCGTCAGTCAAGTCGACCTGCATGCTCTGTCCCCGACGCCGCCTCCCCGGGCTGGTCGCGCTATTTCTCCAGGAGCTTCTTGAATTCCTTCTCCAGCAGCGGCGCCACTTCGAAGAGATCACCCACGATGCCGTAGTCGGCGATCTTGAAGATGGGCGCCTCGGGATCCTTGTTGATGGCGCAGATCACCTTGGACGTCCGCATGCCCGCGAGGTGCTGGATGGCGCCCGAGATGCCGAAGCCGAGATAGAGCTTGGGCGAGATGGTGCGTCCCGTCTGGCCGATCTGGAAGCGGTGGGGCCGCCACCCCGCGTCCACGGCGGCGCGGGAAGCGCCCACGGCGGCGCCGATGACCTTGGCCAGCGATTCCAGGATGACGAAGTTCTCCGGCCCCTTGAGCCCGCGTCCGCCCGAGACGACGATCTCCGCCTCCGCCAGCTCGGGCAGGCCGGTGGCCGACTCTTCACGGCGCTCCACCAGACTCATGGCGGCGGCGGGCAGCGTCACCGCCGGCTTCTCCACCGTGGCCGTCACCCCCGGCTGGAGATCGGCGGGCTTGAACACGTTCGGCCTCAGCGTGGCGAGCCAGGGCGTCTTGGCCCACGTCATCTTCGCGAGGAGCTTGCCCGCGTAGACGGGCCGCGTGGCCACCAGCTTGCCATCCTCGAGGGCGAGGGCCATGGAGTCCGCGGAGATCCCCGCCCCCAGTCGCGCGGCGAGACGCGCCATCACCTCGCGCTGCCGCGTGGTCACCGCGCCGAAGACGGCCTGCGGTGACTCCTTCTGCACGAGCTCGGCGAGCACGGGCGCCCACACCTCCCCGCGATAGGGAGCGAAGGCGGCGTTCTCGGCGAGGAGGATACGCTTGGCACCCCACTCGCCGAGCTGCTTGATCCCCGCCTCGGTCGCCTTGTCGGTCAGCCACACCGCTTCGACCTGTCCCCCGGCCGGGGCGGCGAGCCGCGCCGCCTCGCCCAGGACCTCGGCCATCACCTTCTTCGGGTTGCCCTGCCGATCGTCTTCAACCACGCACCAGAAAGCCCCAGCCATGAATGTGACCTCTCACGTGTGAAGGTTCGAGGGTGTGATCCGTGAGCTAGATCGCCTTGGCATCTTCGCGCAGGGAACGGACGAGCTCCTTGGCGGCATCGGCGGGCTCGCCCGGAATAATGCGTCCGGGCGGTCGCGGCGGAAGCATCTCGAGCTTCACCACGGAGAGCGCGGGCGCTTCCGCGGAGAGACCCAGGTCGCCCGTCTTGACGTCCTTCACTTCCTTCTTCTTGGCGCCCATGATGCCCTTGAGGGTCGGGTAGCGCGGCTCGTTCAGCCCTTTCTGGGCCGACACCACCGCGGGCAACGGGAGGTCGAAGAGCTCGAGCCCGCCTTCGACCTGGCGGCCGACGCGAATGGCCTTGCCCGCCTCGTCGACGGACTCTTCCATGATCCACGAGGCGCAGGGCCAGCCGAGCAGCTCGGCCACCGCCGCCCCCACCGCGCCCATGTCGTCGTCGATGGCCTGGCGTCCGAAGAGGGCGAGGGCAGGCTGCTCCTGCTTGATCACGGCGGCGAGGGCGCGCGCGGTCATGAGGGTGTCCGCGTTGTCCCACGCCGGATCGACGAGGTGGATGGCGCGGTCCGCCCCCATGGCCAGGCAGGAACGCAGCGCCTCCTTCGCCCGGTCGGGGCCGAGAGACACCGCGACCACTTCGCCCTGGCCGCGCTTCTCCTTGATCCGCAGTCCTTCCTCCAGCGCGAACTCGTCGTAGGGTGACACGATCCAGGTGATGCCGGCGGTGTCGATGGCCTTCGGATCCGAGCCTATCTTGACCTGGGTGGCGGTGTCGGGCACCTGCTTGATCATCACGAGAATCTTCATGCCGTAACGCTCCTGTCGTAGTGGAGTTGGCGCGTGATCCGGAAGCGATCGCCCGGGATGAATACCCGGTCGTACACGATGGGCCGCGACTCGCCATCGACGGAGACCCGGTCGGAGCGGAAGCAGGGAGCGCCGGGAGCGCAGCCGAGCTCGCGGGCGGCGCGGGCGGGCAAGGTCTCCGCGGAGACGGTCTCCCGCGCGCCGGTGATCTCGATGCCGAGCTTGAACGACAGCACCTGGCGGAGCGGGGTGACGGCGAGATCGGCCTTGGCCACTTCCTCGCCGAGGGCGGCGGAGAGGTGCGAGACCTGGAAGCTCGTGGGGCGGCCATCCACCAGCCGGAGCCGCTCGAGGGCGAAGACTCGCGCGCGGGGCTCGAGACCGAGCTCGCGCACGGCCAGCCGATCGGCGGGACCGAAGTGACTGCGGAGGAAGCGCGTGGCCACGTCCTCGCCGACCGCGCTCAGATCACCAGCGAAGGCGCGGAAGTTGAGAATGTCGTAGTCGACCGAGGGCAGCGCCACGAACGTGCCGAGCCCGTGCCGCCTCATGATGAGGCCTTCGCGCTCCAGCACCTCGAGGGCCTGGCGAAGGGTCATGAGGGTGACGCCGAAATCCTCGGCGAGACGTCGCTGATTGTCGAGGCGCGCGCCGGGCGCGATGTCGCCGGAGCGAATGCGATCGCGCAGGGTCTGCGCGATCTGATGATAGCGGGGCATCCGAGCTTTCACGCCGGCGGCTCTCCCATCTGGTGTTCTAGAACTCTGGTGGCCGCTCAACGCCGCTGCCGAGCTCGGAGACGGAATTCCAGCAGGAACAACCGGCAGTTACGGCAACCACGACCATTGTAACCGGCTTCGCGCTCCCCGGTCAATGGGCTGCCGCGGACGAGCTCTATTCGGCGGCGAGGCGCTGGGAGAGGGCTATCAGCCCTTCGAGCTTCGTCGCGGCGGCGCCCGAGTCAATCGACCGCGAGGCCAGGGCCACGCCGTCCTTGAGATCGTGGGCGAGCCCGCCCACGACAAGGGCCGCGGCGGCGTTCATGAGCACGATGTCGCGGCGCGGTCCCACCTCGCCGGCGAGAATCCCGCGGATGATCGCGGCGTTCTCGGCGCGGTCGCCCCCGCGCAGATCCTGAATCGACGCGCGAGCGAGGCCGAAGTCCTCGGGCCGGACGGTGGAGTTGCGCACGGTCCCCTCGCGCACCTCGGAGATGTGGCTCGGTCCGGTGTTCGAGATCTCGTCGAGACCATCGGCCCCGTGCACGACGAATGCGCGCAGGGTGCCGAGCTCGGCGAGCACCCGGGCCAGCGGCTCCGTGAACGATTCCGACGAGACGCCGATCACCTGGGCGTTGGCTCCCGCGGGATTGGTGAGCGGTCCGAGCAGATTGAAGACGGTGCGCACGCCCATCTCGCGCCGCGCGGTCATGACGTGCTTCATCGCCGTGTGAAGGAGGGGCGCGTAGAGGAACCCGATGCCGATCTCCTCCACGCAGCGGGCGATCTTGGCCGGGCTCAGCTCGATCTTGATCCCGAGCGTCTCCACCACGTCCGCCGAGCCGCACAGCGACGACATGGACCGGTTGCCGTGCTTGGCCACCTTGAGTCCCGCCCCCGCCACCACGAAGGCGGTGGCGGTGGACACGTTGAAGGTGCCGGAGGCATCGCCCCCCGTCCCCGCGGTGTCGATGAGCATCTCGCGGTCGGTCCCCGTGGCGCCCACGAGCTCGCTCCCGCGTGTGCGGACCTTGACCACTTTCTGGCGCATGACCTGGGCGAAGCCGATCAGCTCCTCCACCGTCTCGCCCTTCATCCGGAGGGCGGTGAGGAAGGCGGCGATCTGCGCGTCGGTGGCCGCGCCGGACATGATCGCCTCCATGGCCCCCGCCGCCTCGATGCGCGAGAGATCCTTGCCCTCCACGAGCGCGCGCATGGCTTCGGTGATGATGGGGCTGGTCACGGCCACATCCGCTCGGGCTCGCCCCGCGGCCGTATGGAGGAAGCCGCCTCGAGCACGTCGCCGATATTGATGGGCTTGGCGAGCACCATGCTCACCCCGCTCGCCTCCAGCTCTTCCGCCGACACCTCCACCGCGAAGCCGCTCACGAGCACCACGGGCAGGCCGGGCGCGGTGGTGCGCACGGCGCGCGCCAGCTCCCAGCCGGTCATGCCGGGCATGGAGAGATCGGTGAAGACGAGGTCGAGGGCCTCGCTCTGCACGTGCCTGAGGCCCTCGTAGGCGTTCCTCGCCACCACCACGTTGTGCCCCGCCGACCGCAGAACGTCGGCGAGCATGTCGCCCACGCTCTCCTCGTCGTCGACGACCATGCAGCGCAGGGGCACCGCCTCCGGCAGCTCTTCCGCGTGGGGAACCGGCGCCTCCGACACCGCGCAGATGGGGAAGAGCATGATGAAGGTGGTGCCCTGCCCTTCCTCGCTCTCCACCGCGATGGTCGCCTCGTGACGGGACAGGATGCCGTAGGTCATGGAGAGGCCGAGCCCGGTGCCCTTCGGCCCCTTGGTGGTGAAGAAGGGATCGAAGATCTTGCTGCGCACCGCCTCGGGGATGCCCACTCCCGTGTCGGAGACGCGGAGCTCGATGGACGGACCGCGCTGCGTGGTAGCCAGGGTGAGCGTCCCCCCGTGGGGCATGGCGTCCACCGCGTTCAGGATGAGGTTGGTCATCACCTCCCGCAGCTCGGAGGGATCGCCCGTCGTCTTGGGCAGATCGGAGGCGAGCTCGGTCACCGCCTGGATGCTCACGCCCCGCCGCGGCGGCTCGAGCCGCCACGAGGATTCGGTGATCTCGAGAGCCTCGCGCACCACGCGGTTCAGATCCAGGGCCACCGAGGGCTGGTCGCGACGAATGCGCGTGAACTCCTGGAGTCGCCGGACCGTCTTCGCCCCGTCCTCCGCCGATCGCTCGATGATCTGCAGCCACTGGCGCGACTTCGGATCGGCCACGCGGTGAAGGAGGAGCTGGGCGCGACCGAGGATGGCCGCGAGAAGGTTGTTGAAGTCGTGGGCCACTCCCGAGGCCATCTCACCGAGGGCCCGCAGCTTCTCGCTGCGCACCAGCTGATCCTGGGCCTGGGCCAGATCCTCGTAGGCCCGCGTGCGATCGTGGAAGAGGCGCGCGCTGCGCAAGGCGAGAGCGGCGAGGCCCGCGATGTTGGTGAGCACCCGCTCGTCGGCGGCGGTGAAGGGTCTCTCCGCACTGCGCAGGGCGAGCACACCGACCACCTGGGAGCCCACGAGCATGGGCACGCCGATCCAGTTCGGCAAGGGGATGACCGCCCGGAAGGGCTCCACTCCTTGCCTCACGCACTCGGCGACATAGTCGTCCGTCCGAATGGTATGGCCCGAAGCGGCGACGATGCTCATGAGCCCGATCCGGTCGGTGATCGAGGTCCGGTTGAGCTGGGTATCCCGAACACCGTCTCGCATGCGCAGGATCGGCACGAGCTCCGACGTCGCGTCGTCGACGAGGGCGAGGAAGATATGCCGGGTGTCGATGAGCCGCGCCACCTGCTTCTGAATCGCCTCGACCACGTCCTCCTGGCGCAGCTGGCCGGTCACCGTGCGCGACAGGTCGTGAAGCACGGACAGCTCGGAGAGCAGGGCTTCCGTCTCTTCGAGGCGCAGGCGGGTCTGGCGGGTCAGGTTGGCGTTGTCCATGAACAGGCCGAGCTGGGCGGCCACGCCCTCGATCAGGCGCGTCTCCTGCGAGGTGAACTGGCGCCCCCCTCCCGCCCAGACGAGGAAGATGCCTCCCACCGCCTCGCCGCGGGCCATGGCGGGAGCGAAGAGAACGGCGTGCGAGCCCACGCTCTCGAAGAGCTTGGCGTTGATGCGGGCATCGTTCTTCACGTCGGAGGACCACGCCGCACGTCCCTCTTGCCACAGCTGCCAGATCGTCGACATGCGCTCGAGCTCGAGGGGATGCTCGAGGAAGACACGGAGCAGCTCCTTGGGCACGTGCCAGCCTGCGGCGGGCAGGAGCACCCGCTTGTCGGGGGACACCGTGTAGACCCCCACCATGTCGGCATGGAAGGCGCCACCCACCTCTCGCGCCACCCGGCGCAGCGCCTCACCGCCGCCCTCCGGCTCGGAGAGGGCCCCGCTCACCGCGAGGAGGGTGGTCGCCTCCTGCAGCCGCTCCTGCACGAGACGGTACAGGCGCTGGTTCTCCAGAGCGAGGGCGAGCTGGTTGCCGATGGCCATCCCCAGATCCCGCTGCCACGGCTCGAACGGCGTGACGCGCTCCGTGTAGTCGAGGCTCATCACCCCGATGACCTCGTCCCCTCGGATGAGCGGCACGACCATGTAGGACTTGATGTGGAAGGTCTCGATCCACGCCCGCGGGATCAGATCGGTCTCCGACGCGTCGGCAACGATCACCGGCTGGCGCGTATCGATGGCCAGGGCATGGATGGGCACCTCGCGCGGCACATCGTCCACCATCGCTTCGAAGGCCGCCCACAGCTCGGGCACGCGGCGGCCGTCGGCGAACTGGGACATGAGCGGTAACACCCGCTCCCCCTCCCACCGCTCGAGGCTGCATCGATCCACGTGACAGACCTGGGCGATCCGCTGCGCCACCTCCTTGAGCATGCGTCGAGGCTCGAGGGTGGTGTTGAGGATCTCCGCCACGCCGAGGAGGGCGCGCGTCTGCTCGAGGCGCTGAGCCGTCTGGGCGTAGAGGCCGGCGTTGCGGATGGCCACCGCGGCCTGGGCCACGAAGCTCTCCAGGAGCTCCGTCTCGTCGGCGCCGAAGGTGAAGGGCGCCCGACCACACAGCGAGAGCACACCGAGGAGCTGATCCTGAAGCTGGATGGGAACCCCGAAAAAGCTCCGGAGGCCGTGCTCCAGCCACCAGGACTCGGCGAGCACTCGCTCATCGCCGAGCATGTCGTTCACGGACAGTGCCTCGCGCGCCCGCGCCACCCAGCCCATGGCGCCTTGCCCGAAGTTGATCACGCGGAGCGGATAGGCCGCCCCCATGGCCTCGTCCGAGAACGCCCGCACCTGGAGCGTCTCCGTGTCGGCATCGGCCACCCACACCGACACCACGGGCACCCCCATGAGCGCGGCGGCGGCGCGGGCGATGCCCCCCAGCACCTCGTCCGTGTCGAGCGACGAGGAGACGAGCTGGTTCAGGCGGGCGAGCGAGCGCAGTCGTCGCTCGCGTACTTCGGCGGCCTCGAAGAGGCGGGCATTGTCGAGGGCCACCACGAGCTGGCTCGCCACCGTGGACAGGTACTCGACCTCGGCCTGGGTGAAGCGATGGCCGGTCTCGTGGTACACGGCGATCGTGCCGAAGGGCTCGTCGCGCATGAGGGGCAGCGCGAGGGCGGCGCGCTGCCCGAAGGTCAGGACGCGCTCGCGGGTGTCGGGGCGCAGCCGGATCTGCGCATCGCTGATGATGTCGGGCGTCCACACGGGCCGGCGCTCGAGGAAGGCGAGGCCGGAGGCGCCCTCGCCCAGCTCGACGAGGGGGGGCCCCGGGAACACTTCCGAGACTCCCGAATGACGGGCGATGCGGAGCATGCCGAGGTCCGAGTCGTGCAGGTGCACGGCGGCGGCGGACACGCCGAGGGTCTCGCGGATCTGGGCAGTGACGATGTCGAGGATGCGCCCGGCATCAACGGTGGACACGAGGGTGCGCCCCATCTCGGCGAGGGCGCGCATGCGCTCGGCCTGCTGCGACGCCTCCCGGTAGAGCCGGGCGTGCTCGATGGCCACCGCAGCCTGGCCGGCGAAGGCTTCGGCCACGTCCTGATCGCGGCGACTGAAGGGCCGCCGCGCGCGGAAGGTGAGCGCGCCGATGATGCGCTCGCCGAAGCGCAGGGGCAGCCCCATGAAATACGTGTAGCCGAGGGCGCGGTCGGCGGCGAGATGCTCGGGCGCCATGCCGATGAAAGTTTCCAGTGGTCCGACGATGGCCGTGCCTTGGGCCACCACGCGGCCGGCCAGGCTCTCTCCCACCTTGATGCGCGGCTTCAGCATGGTGGCGGGGGCGGACCCGGCGAGGCCCGCCACCACCAGCTCCTCGCCTTCAAGGAGGCGAAAGCCCGCATTGTCGAGGTCGAGGAGCCGCATGGCCTCTTCGGCCACGCTGGTGAGCAGGGTGTCGGTCGGCGCGAGCAGGCCGATCTTCTTGTTGACCTCGAGGAGGGCGGTGAGGGAGGCGCGGCCACTTCGCTCGTCGGCGAAGAGGCGAGCATTGTCGATGGCGATGGCCGCCTGGCCGCCCAGAGCGGTCATGACCTCGATCTCCGCCTTGGAGACGGGATGCGGCTGCCACCAGTACACGCTCAGCCCACCGTACGGCTCGCCCTTGATGAAGATGGGCACAGAGAGCACGCCGCGATAGCCCTCGCGCTCCACGAGAACGCGCGTCTCGGGGGAGAGCTCCATGGAGGGATCGCTGAGAATGTCCGCCGTCCACACGGGCGCCCGCTCCCGCATGGCGCGCCCCGCCGTGCCCTCGCCCAGACGCACACGCAGCCCGTGCAGGAACTCGCTCGCCAGGCCGGAGGCCCGCACATAGGTCAGGAAATCCGAGTCCGGCTCGGGCCGGAAAATCCCCGCCGCCCGCGCCCCCGTGAGCATCTGGCAGCGCTCCACGATGGAGTCGAGGATCTGGTCGAGCTCGAGCGACGAGGTGAGGGCCACGCTGACCTCGAAGAGGGCGCGGTAGTGCGCGGCGTTCTGCTGGGCCTCGCCGAAGAGCTGGGCATTGTCGATGGCGATGGCGGCGTGGCTCCCGAAGGAGAGCAGGAGATCCAGGTCTCCGGGGGCGAAGGTGTGGCGGGTGCGGGTGAAGACGTTGAGCACGCCGACCAGACGCTCGCGAAGAAGGAGAGGGACGGACACTGTCGACACGAAGCCCTGCGCTCTCACCCAGGGCAGGCTGACCACCCTGGGGTCCTCCTCGAGCATGTCCACGATGATCGGCACGCGACTCACCGCGGTCCGGCCGGTCACCCCCTCGCCGAGGCGGACGCTGGCCACGCTGTCGGCGGACGCGCTGGGGAGAATACCCGCCTCCGCGCAGAAGCGGAGCTGATCCTCTTCGGCGATGGCCAGCCGCGCCGCGCCGTCCGGCACGAGGCCTTGCGCGACGTCCACCACCGTTCGCAGCAGGTCCTCGAGGGAGCGGGCGGCGGTGAGAGTCTTGGCGATGCGGGCGAGCAGCTCGAGCCGGCGGCTTTGCTCCTGCATCTCCGCGAGGAGCAGCGAGCGCTCGACCACCTGGCCGATCTGGTGAGCGACCGCCTCGAGGACCTTGACCTCTTCCGGCAGGAAGTCGCGCTGCTCCTGGGAGATCAGCGACATCACGCCCCAGGTCCTCCCCTTCACGGGCACGGGCAGGGCGAGCTGCGTGCGGTGGGCGCGCACCGCCTGGAGGCGGGTGAGATTGGGATCGTTGATCGACGACGGATCGATCTGGGTCACGATGACCCGTCCCGTCCGGGCGGCTTCCCCGACATAGGTCCCCGCCACCGGCCGCACGCGGATCTGCGCCGCGAACTCCGGGGTGAGACCGCGCTGGGCGATGAGGGTCACCGTGCCGTCGGATGGATCGAGCTGATGCACGCCTCCCACGTCCATCTGGGCGAGCGAGCGGACGACGTCGAGCATCTCGCCCGCGGTGGCCACCACATCGGCGGAGCGGCCCATGCTGAGGGCGACCGCGTTGAGCGCTTCGAGCTCGCGATTGCGCCGCGTCAGCTCGGGATCTACCTCGGCCTCGCCCGCACCCGGCCCGCCCCGCCCCACCGCCTCGGCCCCGCGATTGAGAAGCAGGGCGGCCCCGGCGCCGGCGAGGGCGCACACAGCGAGGACGAACAGCGAGGCGCTGAGCGTCTTGCGACGCCCTTCGGTTCCATCGGCCACGAGCAGCCAGAGCCGTCCCGGCCCCGACACTGTCACGTGGCTCGCCGGCCGCACGAGAAAGTCGCGGCCGCCATCGAGGCGCAGCAGGCCCAAGGTGGTTGCCTTCGCCCATTCCGGGGCCGACGCCTGGACGGAGGAGACGATGGGGCGACCCTGGTCGAGGAAGACCACGCCCGGCTGATCCGAGAGGCCAGGCAGCACCGACACCACGCTGTCCAGACGCCGCGCGAGTACGACGAATCCGATGGGCCTCGCCCCGGTCGACTCCCCCAGGCCCGTCACCGGCACCGCGGCGACCACGTAGGGCCGGCCGTTGAGGACGGTCAAGCCCGCGGGCGCGGAGCTGAGGGCGGCGGGATCGGCAATGGGCGCGGGGGGCGTCGCGGGCACCTGGAGGAGTGGCATCCCCGAGGCGTCGAGGAGGATCACCAGGTCCGCCACTCGTTCGAGAGTGAGACCGGCGAGCCGAGGAGAGACGCCGCGGGCCACCACGGCCCAATCGGCTCGCGCCACGCCTTCGACGAGGGCAGGATCGCGCGCGAGCAGCCGTCCTTCGCGCCGAAGCGCGGCGTGCGTCTCGGCAAGGAGGGTAGTCACCGCCTCCTCCGTGCGCACGGCGGCCGCCTCACGAGCGATGGCGAGCTGCCGGAGGGCGATCGCCGCGCCGCCGATACCTACGGCGGAGAGGGCAAGCGCTCCCAGCGCGATTCCGAAAAGCAGACTCCGAGTCGAGGGCCGCATGAAGGAACCGGGGCTGGCATACCCGGTCTCGACCAGCATATGCAGAACCCCCTTCGAGGGCAACTTTCTCGATGCTTTGCCCAGCCCCTTGGGGTGCGCCGGCGAGGGCGAAAGGGGGCCTGCCCTAAGGTAGTCTTCGGCGGCCCGACCGGAGGCCTAAAGGCCGAGGTATGCCTGTTTGATATGCGGGTCGGCGAGCAGGCTCTCCCGTCCCCCGGCGAGGGTGATTCGCCCGTTCTCGAGCACGTAGCCGCGATGGCAGAGCCCGAGGGAGCGCAGGACATTCTGCTCGACGAGGAGGATGGTGAGCCCGCCCGCGTTGATGCGCTGAAGGTCGTCGAAGATGCTGCGCACGACCACCGGCGCGAGACCCAGGCTCGGCTCGTCCAGCATGAGCAGCCGGGGCTTCGCCATGAGGCCGCGGCCGATCGCGCACATCTGCTGCTCGCCGCCTGAGAGAGTCCCCGCCAGCTGTCCCTGCCGCTCCCGGAGCCGGGGGAAGAGCTCGAACACCCACGCCATCGTTTCGGCCCGCGTTCGCCTCGCCTCGGGCGAGCGCGCGCCGACTTCGAGGTTCTCCTTTACGGTCATGGTCGGGAAGAGCTGGCGGGCCTCCGGCACGTGGGCGATACCGCGGGCTACTACCTGGGACGACGCGAGGCCGTCCACCCGCTCGCCCGCGAACTCGATGCGGCCGGCCCGGAGGGGCAAGAGTCCTGAGATGGCGCGCAGAGTAGTGGTCTTCCCTGCCCCATTGCTCCCGATCAGGGCCACCGTCTCGCCCTCGCGCACTTCGAGCGACGCCTCGTGCACGGCGGTCATGTCGCCGTAGCCGACCTGAATGCCGTTAAGCTTGAGGAGGATGGACATACTCTTCCCCGAGATATGCCTCGATGACGCGGCGGTCCGCCGCCACCTCGCGCGGCGTGCCCGACGCGATCTTCTCGCCGAACGAGAGCACGACGATCCGGTGCGAGAGGGCCATGACCGCGCGCATGTTGTGCTCGATGAGGAGCACCGAGATGCCGCCCGCGTTGATGGTCGTGACCAGTCGCACCATGGCCTCGATCTCAGTGGCATTGAGCCCGGCCATGACCTCGTCGAGCAAGAGCAAGGATGGCTCGGTGGCGAGGGCGCGGGCGAGTTCGAGCCGCTTGCGGTCGGCCAGGGTGAGGCCGCTCGCCAGCGCTCCGGCCCGGGCCCCCAGCCCCACGCGCTCGACCACGGCACGGGCGGATTCGAGGGCGTGGGTCATGACGGGATGGCGCGCGAGCGCGGCGACCTTCACGTTGTCGACCACCGAGAGGTGCGGGAAGGGGCGCACGATCTGGAACGTCCTGGCCATGCCGAGGCGACAGACCTGGTGGGGCTTGAGGCCGACGACGCTCCGCCCATCGAAGCGAATCTGTCCCTCGTCAGGGCGCAGGAATCCCGAGAGCAAGTTGAACACCGTGGTCTTCCCCGCTCCATTCGGCCCGATGAGCCCCAGCATCTCTCCCTTCGCCATGGAGAGGTCGAGCCTCCCCACCGCGAGCAGACCGCCGAAGCGCTTGGTTAGTGCGGAGACGTCGAGGAGGCTCATGCTGGCCGCCCGCGGACGAGACGGCGCAGGGCCGGGTAGGCGCCCTGCGGCAAGAAGAGCACCACCGCGATTAGGAGCACGCCATACACGATCAGGTGAAGGCCGTTCCATCCGCCTTGGGCGAAGTAGGAGCGCGAGATCTCCGCGAGCGGGCTCAGGATGAAGGACCCCAGAATAGGGCCCATGACCGTGCCTGCCCCGCCCACGATGGGCCGGATGATGATCTCGACGGAGAGCGGGATGCCGAACACCGCGTTCGGCTGGAGCGAGAAGAGATAGAAGGCGTAGAAGGTCCCTCCCACGCCGGTGAGAAAGGACGAGAGGACCATGGCCTGCATCTTGACGCGAAGGGTGTCGATGCCGAGGGCTTCGCACGCGCTCTCGTCCTGCCGGATGGCCGTGAGATACGCGCCGAAGCGGTGAGTCTCGATGGCCCGCACCACCGCGGTCGCTCCCAGCATGAGGGCGAGGGCGACGTAGTAATAGGCGCGGTTGTCCTGGAACTGGAACTGTCGCGCGTTGCCCGTGAAGGTGATGTAGAGCCCCAGCGCGCCCCCCACCGCGTCGACGTTGAGGGCGATCACGCGGCAGATCTCGGCGAAGGCCACGGTGAGCAGGACGAAGTAGAAGCCGCGTAGCCCGAAGCGAAAGCCGAGGTAGCCGATCACCGCGCCGAGGACGGCGGCGAAGCTTCCCCCGATCCACATGCCGATCCACGGGCTGAGCCCGGCATGGGCGGAGAGGAGCGCCGCCGCGTAGCCGCCGATGCCCACGAAGGCCGAGTGCCCGGCGGAGAGCTGACCCGCGTAGCCGCCCACGATGTTCCAGGCCTGGCCAAGATACGCATAGAAGAAGATGAAGATCATCACCGTGATCAGGTACGAGCCGACGAGCCACGGGAGCGCGGCGAGGATGGCCACCGCGAGAAGGATCAGGGGCCTCACGCCGGGGCTCAGCCCGCGGCCTTGCCGAAGAGGCCGGCGGGGCGGAAGAGCAGGATGGCGATGAGGAGACCGAAGCTCACCAGCTCCTTCATGGAGGGCGAGAGAAAGACCGCGCCCATCGACTCGGCGACCGAGACGAGAATGCCGCCCACGAAGGCCCCGGGCAGACTGCCCATGCCCCCGATGATGACGATGTTGAACGAGGTGACGGACAGCCCGAGGCCGCTCGTGGGCTGAAAGGGCAGGATGGGCGAGACGAGCGCCCCCGCGGCGCCCACGCAGGCCGCGCCCACTCCGAACGCAGCCGCGTACACCCTGCGCACGTCCGTGCCGATCACCCGCGCGCCGTAGGGATTGTCGGCGGCCGCGCGCATGCTCCGGCCGAGATCGGTGCGGGCGAGGAACAGCCAGAGGGCGGCGGTGAGAGCCATGGCGAGACCGAAGGTGACCAGACGCGCCACGTCGACGAAGATGGGGCCGATCCACACCGTGGCCTGCGAGAGCGGGGAGCGCACGCGCGCCGGGTCGGGACCGAAGGCGACGAGGGCGGCGTTTTCCAGCACCAGGGCCACCCCGAGCATGAGGAGGATCTGCATCTCGTGGGGAGCGTCCACGATGCGCTCGACCAGCCCTCGTTGAATCAGGAGGCCGAAGAAGAACAGGGCAGCCGCGCAGACGAGGAAGCCCACGTAGGGATCGATGCCCGCTCGGATCGAGAGGAGCCAGGCGAGGTACATACCCCAGACCATCATGTCGCCGTGGGCGAAGTTGACCACGCGCATCACCCCGAAGATCAGGGTGAGACCGACCGCCATGAGGCTGTAGACGCCACCGAAGAGGAAGCCGCTGAGCAGACCCTGTCCGACGAGGGTCAGGTCCACCCTACCGTCGCTCCGGCCTGGGGGCGCCCGCGATCAACGCTTGGGGCGAGGGAAGACGAGCTTCTCGGCCGCCACGTCCTTCGGCCAGACCACGACGGGCTTCTGGCCGAGGATCTGGATCATCGCCGGAATGGCGTTGGGGTTGTCGCCGATCTCGTTGAACATGATCGGGCCGCCGTAGACCATGAGGCCGCCCGTGAAGCGCGTCTTCTTGAGCGCGTCCACCACCGTGTCGGGATCCGTGGACTTGGCCCGCTCGAGGGTGTCGGCGAGCACGAACATCCCGTCGTACGAGTAGCCGGAATTGGTGTCGAAGGTCTTGCCACCGGAGCGCTTGGTGTACTCCTCGGCGACCTGCCGCGTGCGCGCGTTCTTGAAATTGGGCCACGGATTGCTCGCCATCACGTACTCGAGATTTTCCTTGAGGGCAGCGATCTGTCCCGCCTCGTAGAGGCCCGGGCTGCCCGGACCCACGATGCCCATGATGTCGAGGCGCTGCTTGGCGATCTCCGGGAGGAGGAGCTGGGCGCTGGCCGGCCGGGTGATGGGGGCGATCACGTCCGGCTTGGCGGCCTTGGCTCGCGACACCTCCGTGGAGAGATCCGACGGCGGCTCGGGCCAGGAGATGACCTCGACGATCTCCCATGAGGGATTCGCGGCCTTGTGCGCAGCCTGGAAGCCCCGCGCCTGGTTCTGGCCGAAAAGGTCGTTGGCGTGCATGAGCACCACGCGCTTGGGCGAGACCCCTGACTCCTTGAAGATCTCGGTGAAGTACTGGACGGCGCGCTGGCCGAAGAGCGTGCCCGTGGGGAAATTGCGGTAGACATACTGGACCTTCTGCTGACCGTCCCGCACCGACTTGGCGACATTGGCGGTGATGGGATCGGCGGCGGAGATATCCACGAGAAACGGCACGCGGCGCTGCTGGGCCACCGGCACCACCGCCGCCGTGTCCCCCGAGTTGAACGTGCCCATGAGAAGCTGCGCCCCCGCATTGATCAGGCGCTCGGCCTCGGCCCGCGCCACATCGGCCTTGGTCTGCGTGTCGCCGAGGAGCAGCTCGATTTTGGCTCCGCCCATGGACTTGATGCCGCCCGCCGCGTTGATGGCGTCGGCGGCCATCTGGGCGCCGAGACGGCACGCCTGGCCCGGCTCGGCGAGGGGACCCGTCACACAGTGCAGCGTGCCGATCTTCACGGTGGGCGCTTGCGCGTGCAGGACGGCGGGGAAGCCCGCGACCACGGCGGTGCCCGCCGCTGCTCCCGCGGTCTTGAGAAAGGTCCTGCGACTAGTGTTCTCTGGCCGGCGACGCGCTGTCATCGTTGACTCCTTCGTTGATCATCCTCAACATGCTTTTCGCATGCTGACCGTGGTCCTATCAGGTTAGGTCACTCGTTAGAGCAGTTGTCGTTCGGGCTGATCGTCGTTGTCGGTTGGCTCCCACCGTTGGAGCAGCTGTTTTTCGGTTAGCGTTGGAGCCGTTGTCGGGTAAGTCAATCGTGAGAGCAGCTATCTTTTGGGGTGCCCGCGGTCATTTTCAGCCGGCGGCTGAAGGGGGCGGGGGGGTTCGGGGGTCAATTTTGGGTGGCTACTTCGCGCTGTAGTCGTAGAAGCCGCGGCCGCTCTTTCTGCCGAGCCGGCCCGCCATCACCATGCGCTTCAGGAGCGGCGGGGGGGCGTAGCGGGCCTCCCGGAACTCCTCGAACATGACCTCGGCCACGAACATCGTGGTGTCGAGTCCAACCAGATCGAGCAGCGTGAACGGGCCCATCGGGTAACCACAGCCGAGCTTCATGGCCTGGTCGATGTCCTCGAGGGTGGCAAGCCCGCCTTCGTAGACGCGAATGGCGTCCAGGAGATAGGGCACGAGCAGCCGGTTGACGATGAAGGCCGTCGAGTCCTTGGCCTGCACGGGCACCTTGCCCACCGCCTGCACCCACTCGTAGGCGGCCTTCACGGACGCGTCGTCGGTCAGGATGGAGCGCACCACCTCCACCAGCTTCATGAGGGGCACGGGATTGAAGAAGTGAAGCCCCAGCACCTGTCCCGGCCGCTTGGTAGCGGCGGCCATGGCGGTGACGTTGCACGACGAGGTGTTGGAAGCGAGGAGCGCGGGGGGCCGGCAGATGGCGTCGAGCTTGGCGAACGTCTCGTTCTTCACCGCCTGGTTCTCGGTGATGGCCTCGATGACGAGATCGCAATCCTTGAGGTCCTCGAGTTGGACCGATCCCGTGATCCGACCCAGCGTCTCGTCCTTGGCGCGCTCGTCTATCTTGGCCTTGGCGACCAAGCTCTCCAGGCTCGTGCGTAGCCCGCCCAGGCCCTTGTCGAGAAACGCCTGGTTGGCCTCGACGACCACGGTGGGAAAGCCCGCCTGGGCCGACACCTGCGCGATGCCGGAGCCCATGAGCCCGCATCCGATCACACCGACCTGCTTGATGGCCATACCCGAGCGACCTCCCTGGAACGTTCTGCGGATTGTGGCGCGATGCGCCGGCGGGACTACTTGCGGCCGCGGCCTGGCAACGACCGGAGCGCCATCATCTCGTGCTCTATGTCGCCAGGTGGGCACGGGTTCCGGAGGGTCATGGTCATCCCCGCGGACTCGCTGCCGTAGCGGACCGATCCGTCAGGCATCACCTGTCCCCCCGAGCGCACCGGCCGAGCCGACGTCGCGTCGGGGCGGAGCATCTCCCGCATCACCGCCTCGGGCTTCTCGACCGGCCGGGAAAGCATCTGGAGCATCATGGGCGCGTTGAGGCCCTGCCGCACTTCGTCCGCGGCCACGGGCGCCCACGTGCCGGCGACGAGCGCACCGGCGGCCAGCGATCCGACCGCCCACGCGAATGCTGTGTGTCTG
>DASYQB010000218.1:0-4050 GCA_036005985.1 Candidatus Methylomirabilota bacterium
ACCTGGGGACGCGCCTAGGGCAGGAGTTTGCCCAATCCGATGACGACCGCGTCAACGAGATTCGTCAAGTCTTGGAACGTTTTGAGCGCCGGTTCACCTTCCACAACCCCCGGGGCATTGAGAGATACGTCGAAGGTGAAGCCCCGATCCTGATGCACTTCTTGGCCAAGGGGCTCAATGTAGAGTTCGTCGCCCACCTTCAAGGGCGACTTGTCCGCAGGACGAAGAAAGAGCGGCTTGATCATGCTAGCGTCGAATTTTGGCGCGCCAGGCATTTGTTCAAGCATCTTGGCCAGGCTGGCCCTGAGGGTAGGAGCAATATCGACCCCGCTCGAAATCGAGCCTGTCCCGATGAGCAGTCTATGCTTGTCGGGCTTGTTCAACTCGTTCAGTTGCCAAAGTGCGTGACCCTTCCCGCCTTTGTACGGCTCGGTTGCATCGATTGCGTCTATCACCGCTTGCCGAACGCCCTTTATATTTCCGTTTCGCAGGGTTGGGTAATTCGCGGCGTTGCCGCAGATCGGGTAATACACGGGCCAATCCGGCTCCGCGCCGTCGCGCGCGTCAAGCACGAGTTGATAGGCGATATGGTCGAGCGGGCTCCTGAGATTTTGGATTACGTCGGCACCAATGGCTGCCAGTTGATCGGGAACCGGATCAGCTTTGGTGACGTAGTAGATTCGCTTGCCAGCCTGCGCATACTCTTTGATGTCGATTGTATACGGCTTGGTGTCATAGAAGGCTTTGAGCCCAAGCTGAAAGTCCTGGATGTGTTGTTTGGCCCGTGTGACTTTCGCGCGGATGCGTTCGACAATCTCGCTCATGGTTAGCCTTTCCTTGGCTATGCCACCAACTCTGAAAGCTCCCACACATGATTGGTGAGGCCAGCTGCCATGGCTTCACCGCTGGCCTGCCTACTCGTCTGAAAGGGAATCTCAACCTCTCGAAGGTCTGGAGGCAGCCGATACATTGGCGGGACCGCATCAAAAGGTAGTATCAGTAAGCCAGAGAGCACAATCGAGTAGCCCGCTACCCCCGGCGGATCCGAGGTCTGCGCGGTGACGAAGAGGCCGCCTCCCAGATACCCGCTGGTCTCGTTGCCCTCGACGTAGGTGATGGGACATTGGGGCGCCCCGTTGCGGTAGGGCAATCCCGTGGGCCGGGCCACGCCGTGCGCATCCGTGGCGCCCTTCCAGAGCACGCCGCCGTTGCAGTCGAACACCGTGACCTGGGCCGCCCGTACGGGCTGCGCATGGTCGAGGGTGGTGACCCAGACGAGCGAGCTCGCCCGGCCCCACTTGAAATGAACGGCCAGATTGGTGACGAGGGCGCCGGCGGGGACGTACATGGGCTTGGCCTTGCCGAGGAGCGAGGCGCCGAGCCGCGCGCTCTCGATCTCGACCAGGTAGAGGCCGGGGTCCTTCAGGGGAATGCCCACCACCTCCATGGCGTCGGCGCCGCCAGGCTTGGGCAGGCCGAAGGCCTTCACGGGCGAACCGGCGGGAAGGGTGGCGAGCATGGAGCTCTCGCGACCGGCCGCGGCAAGCTTGCGGAGCCAGGGAAGCATCTCTCCGGCGCGGTCCGGCGCGACTCGGAGGACCTTGCCTCGCATCCACTCGCGCAATCCGGCGGGGTCGCGCAAGCCGGCCGGGCCCGAGGGAATGCCCAGCATCTTGAGCTGGACCACGGGCTCGAGATTGCGGAGGGTCACGGGCAGCGCGGGATCGGCATAGCGCTCGAGAATGCCGAAGCGGGCGGCGAACTTGGCAAACGGCGGGAAGGCCTCGGTCTTGACGGTCAGGGGGAAGGTCGCGGCATTGACGGGAAGGCGACCCGCATCGTCCTTGAGGCCGGCGGGAATCTCGAGCTGGAAGCTCGCCTTCTCGGGGAACGGCCCCTTGAAGCGCACGCCGGTGACGAAGGGTCCCTCGTCTCCCTCGCGCTCCGCCGGCCAGCGCTTGCCGTCCGGTCCCATGAGCACGATGCGGCGCGCGTCGCTCCACGCGACCTGGACGCCGAAGTTGAGCCGCATCGGCGTCACGGGCACGCATTGCGCGCGCGGGTTCTCGCGCAGGCATTCGAAGCTCAGGGTGAGCGGCCCGCGGACCTCGAAGGCCAGCGCCTGATCCTGATCGGTCTCCACGCCGCTCACCGCGGCCACTCCCTTGCCCCAGAGCAGGCTCACCTTGGCCTTGCTCGGAAAGCGCTGGCGTGCCTGGACCACGAGCACGCCGTCGGGCCGGGGCCGTGGGCCGTAGCGCGCCTTGAGAATGGTCTCCCGCGGCTCTCCGGTCAGAATGCGCAGGCCGATGAGATCGGGCAGCGCGTCCACCCTGAAGCCCGCGTGCCGCTCCACCGACGCGGCGGTGGCCGGGGCGTCGACCTCGAGGACGAACGCCTGGTCCTCGTCGATGGAGCCGCTGCCCTCGCGCGGCTGAGAGGCTCGTATGGCCGGCCCCCCCGTGGAGAAGGTGAAGGCTCGCGGCCCGCCGAGCGCCCGGCCGGAGAGCGCCTGGAGCCCCGCGCGCAGGGTGAACGTGCAGCGCAGCCCCGCCGGCAGATCACGGGCGAAGTCGTACACCCAGATGCTCTTGTCGACCCAGCGGCCCGCGCCCGATTCCGCGCAGGCGACGTCGAAGGGATCGGTGAGCCGCGGATCGCCGAGCGGCTCCATGGGAAGGGAGAAGTGCGCCTGGGCCTGGCGCACCTGCTTCACCGTGCCCTGGGGCGAGAAGGCGCTCACCTGAGGCTCCGGCGATTGCGCGGCGGCCGATCCGGCGAGCGTGAGCACGATGAGGCCGAGGATCAGGCTCGAGGCACGGCGCATGCGGACCTCCGGCCGGCCGCTCGGCCGGGCACCAGCGAGGCGATGAGGGCAGACGAGCGAACCGGAATGTTAGCATGAGCCCCATGCGGCCGACGGCCGGCCCCAATCCGTTCCTCGACGCCACGGCGTGGCAGATGCTCGAGCACGTGGCCGCGCGCTTTCCCGACCGCGAGGCCATCGTGGCCGCGGACCGGCGCGTGAGCTACGCGGAGTTCTTGCACGAGAGCCGGCGCGCGGCGCGCGGCCTTCTCGCCTGCGGCGTGGGCAAGGACGACAAGGTGGCGGTCTGGCTGCCCAACCGGCCGGCCTGGCTCGCCCTCCAGCAGGGCTGCGCCATGATCGGCGCCGTGCTCGTGGCCCTCAACACGCGGTACAAAGCCCACGAGCTGTCCTACATCCTCGGCCAGTCCGACTCGACTACCCTCGTCCTCACCGATCACTCTGGGCCTGTCGATTTCTTCGAGATCCTGGGCGACGTGCTGCCCGGGCTTCGCGACGGCGAGCCGGGGAATCTCACGCTGGCCGGCTTCCCGAAGCTCCGCCGCGTCATCGTGGACGCGGAGGATCCCTATCCCGGCTGTCTGCGCCTCGACGAGGTGCTCGAGGCGGGCGAGGAGCCGGAGTGGGCGCACGCGCTCGAGGAAGCGCGGTCGGCCACCATCGCCGACGATCCGTGGACCATTCTCTACACGTCGGGGACGACGTCGTTCCCCAAGGGCGCGGTGATCAGCCACCGGAATGCCGTGCCCCACGGCTGGTACGCGGGCAAGGCCCTTCGCGTCACCGAGGCAGACCGCGTGCTCCACGCGCTGCCCATGACGGGGACCTGGGGCGGTCTCTGCGTCCCCCTCTCGACCTTCGCCCACGGCGCCTGCCTCGTCGTCATGGACACCTTCGACGCCGCGGTGGCCCTTCACCTCATCGAGCGGGAGAGCATCACCATCTGGAACGCCGTCGACGCCATGGCCATCGCGGTGCTCGACCATCCCGATCTGGCCAGCCGCAAGCGCTCGACGCTCCGCACGGGCGGCTTCGGCATGACGGGAGGCGGGCGCGACGGCCTCTTCGAGGACGTGCTGCACACCCTCGGGGTGCCCCAGGCCTATCAGCCTTACGGGATGACGGAGCTCAACGCGCTCTCCATGCTCCACGATCTCGACGAGAGCGACGCGTCGCGGGCCCTGCCCGGCGTGTGGGCGCCCGAGGGCCTCGAGGTGCGCGTG
>DASYQB010000219.1:0-3946 GCA_036005985.1 Candidatus Methylomirabilota bacterium
CGGGTTTAGATGGCCATTGCGTAGCCGTCGCGACGGGGATCGGCGCCGGCCATGAAGGCTCCGGACTCGGGATCGCGTGCAATGCCCTGACCGCCCCCGACGACCCACGACCAGTCGTCGATCACGTTCACCTCGTGGCCGCGCTGGACAAGGCCGGCGCGCGTCGCCTCGGGAATGCGCGACTCGGCGTCGAGGAGTCGGTCGCCATACACGCGCACCCGCGGCTGCTCGATTGCCTCCTGGATATTGAAGCCGAAGTCGAGCACGTTCAGGAGCATCTGCGGCTGCGTCTGGAGGATGCCGTACGAGCCGGGCGTGCCCACGCTCAGCGCGAAGGCGCCGTCCTGGAAAACCTGGATGGGCGACATCATGGTGCCGGCCTTGCGTCCCGGCTTGACCACGTTGGGCGAGGCCGGATCGAGGTCCATCCACTTGAGGATGTTGTTGAGAACGAGTCCCGTACCTGGCACGGCGAATCCCGAGCCGAAGGGCACGCCCAGCGTCTGGGTCACCGAGACCACGGTGCCCTCAGCGTCGGCGCAGGCGAAGTGGGTGGTTTGCTCGTTCTCGAACTTCGCCGGATAGCCTTCCGCGATCTGTCCCGGCAGCTTCTTGCCGCTGTGCCGCTCGCCCTCGCTCACCCCAGCCTTGCTGGAGTCGATGCGCGCGCGCTGGGTCGCCGCATAGGCCTTCGAGAGGAGTCCCTTGATCGGCGTCTCGCCGGAATAGGCATAGGCGAGGCGATCGGCGGAGCCGAGCTTGATCGCCTCGATGAGGTGATGGAGGTAGTCGACCGAGTTGTGGCCCCAGCTCTTGAGGTCATATCCCTCGAGGATGTTGAGGGTCTCCATCATCTGGAACGCCGAGAAGGGCGGGGGCACCGAATACACGTCGAGACCGCGATAGCCGATGTGAATGGGCTCGCGCCACATGGGCTTGAAGTCCGCCAGATCGCGCTCGGCGAGCCAGCCCCCCGCCTCCTGGACGGCGCGCGCGATGGCCTTGGCGATCGGCCCGCGATAGAAGACCTCGCTCCCTCCTTCCGCGACCTGGCGGAACGTGCTCGCGAGCTCCTTGTAGGTCACCACCTTGCCCGGGCGCGGCCCGCCATTGCCCAGGTAGAGCCGCTGCGCCTCGGCCGAGCGGCCGAGCTGCGGGCGCGCCTGCTCGATGAAGCGCGCATTCATGAACGTCAGGGGCACACCCTGCTCCGCCCATTCGATGGCGGGAGCGAGCACCCGCGCGCGCGGCATGGAGCCGAACCGCTCGAGAGCGGCGAGCCAGCCGCCGAGGTTGCCCGGCGTGGCGCAGGACTTGGGCCCGCCCACCAGCTCGTCCTCGGTGGCGCGGGCGGCATCGGCGGCGGCCGGCGCCGGGCCGATGAAGTCCAGCATGTGCCGCTCCTTGCCGCCCCCGCGCGAGATGACCATGAGGCCGATGCCGCCCGCGCTCGACATGAATGGCTCGACCACGTTGAGGGTCGAGCCCACGGCCACCGCCGCATCGACGGCGTTACCGCCCTCGAGGAGGACGCGGATACCCGCCGTGGAGGCGATGGGGTGGGCCGACGCGACGGCTCCGCGGCGACCCATGACCACGGGACGATAGGCGTGACGATGAGGGGGCATGGCTCCTCCGGTCGCGAGTGATCGCGCGCTAGGACGAAAGTAAGCGGACGGTGGCTCCTCCGCCTCAGCGCGGCGTTCGGCAATGGTAGGATGGACGCCGTGCCGACGCAAGCTTCACCGCGCATGCCGTCATGAGCTCGTCCTTCATGCCCGAGCTGAGCGCCGCGCTCGCCGGCGCCCGCTACATCTACCTCACCACCTATAGCGCGGCGGGCAAACCCGGCACCGTGCCCACGTGGTGCTGGCTCCACGACGGCGCCCTGTACTTCACCACCCAGCGGGCGAGCCTCAAGGCCCGGCGCATCAAGAACGACGGCCGTGTCACCGTTCACGTGGGCCGCGCGGACGGGCCCGCCTTCGAGGGACGCGCGGAGTGGGTGGAGGACCGGCCCGATCTCGAGGCGGAGATCCTCGCCGCCTATCATCGCAAGTACTGGATCCTCGTGCCCCTGTGGATGGGCCGCTATATCCGCAAGGGCCTCCAGGCCAAGACGAGCGTGCTCGTCCGCATCGCGCCCGCGGCACGCTGAGCCGTCGCTTGACCATCCCCCGCTTTGGCCGTAGCATTCGCGCAGAGTTCACTCACGCGGGAGCTCGGTTCTCCGGGCTGAGAGGGCAGCAAGGTGCTGCCGACCGCTAACAACCTGACCTGGGTAATGCCAGCGAAGGGAGGCCAAATGAAGACCTATCTCACCGGCTCCAATCCCTCGATCCGCGTGCCCGTCCGCACGCTCACCCTCAGCAACGGAGAGAGTCTCCGCCTCTATGACACCAGCGGGCCCTACACCGACGCCGACTACGCGGTGGACCTGAAGCAGGGGCTGCCCCCGCTGCGGCGTCACTGGATCCTCGAGCGTGACGATGTGGAACCTGGGGCGGGTGGCCGCTGGGGCCTCCGGGCCACGCGCGGGCGCACGGTGACGCAGATGCACTACGCGCGCAAGGGTGTGGTCACGCCGGAGGTGGAGTTCGTGGCCCTGCGCGAGGGGGTGTCGCCCGAGCTCGTGCGGTCGGAGGTCGCGCGGGGACGCGCCATCATTCCCGCCAACATCAATCACCCGGAGTCCGAGCCCATGATCATTGGGCGGTCCTTCCTGGTGAAGATCAACGCGAACATCGGCAACTCCGCCGTGTCCTCCTCCATCGAGGAGGAAGTGGAGAAGATGACGTGGGCGACCAAGTGGGGCGCCGACACCATCATGGATCTTTCCACGGGCAAGAACATCCACGAGACGCGCGAGTGGATACTCCGCAACTCCCCGGTGCCCCTCGGCACGGTGCCGATCTACCAGGCCCTCGAGAAGGTCGGGGGCAAGGCGGAGGAGCTGACCTGGGAGATCTTCCGGGACACCCTCATCGAGCAGGCCGAGCAGGGGGTGGACTACTTCACCATTCATGCGGGAGTCCTCCTCCGCTACGTCCCTCTCACCGCCAAGCGCGTCACGGGCATCGTCTCGCGCGGCGGCTCCATCATGGCCAAGTGGTGCCTCTCCCATCATCAGGAGAGCTTCCTCTACACCCACTTCCAGGAAATGTGTGAGCTCATGGCATCCTACGACGTCGCCTTCTCGCTGGGCGACGGGCTCCGGCCCGGCTGCCAGGCCGACGCCAACGACGAGGCGCAGTTCGCCGAGCTGGACACCCTGGGTGAGCTGACGAAGATCGCCTGGGCGCAGGACTGCCAGGTCATGATCGAGGGGCCGGGGCACGTGCCCATGCATCTCATCAAGGAGAACATGGACCGGCAGCTCGAGAAGTGCCACGAGGCGCCGTTCTATACTCTGGGGCCGCTCACCACCGACATCGCCCCCGGCTACGATCACATCACGTCGGCCATCGGCGCGGCCATGATCGGCTGGTACGGCACGGCCATGCTGTGCTACGTCACGCCCAAGGAGCACCTGGGCCTGCCCGACAAGCAGGACGTCAAGGACGGCGTCATCGCCTACAAGATCGCCGCCCACGCCGCCGATCTCGCCAAGGGCCATCCCGGCGCGCGCGACTGGGACGACGCGCTCTCGCGCGCGCGCTTCGAGTTCAGGTGGGAGGACCAGTTCGACCTCTCGCTCGATCCGGAGACGGCGCGCACCTTCCACGACGAGACGCTGCCCGCCGACGGGGCCAAGGTGGCGCATTTCTGCTCCATGTGCGGCCCGCACTTCTGCTCGATGAAGATCACCCAGGACGTCCGGGAGTACGCGGCCAAGCAGGGCCTGGTCGACGAGAGCGCGGCCATCGCCCAGGGCCTCCGTGAGAAGGCCGCGGAGTTCAAGAAGATCGGCGGCAACCTCTACGTTCCCAAATCCTAATCGCCCCAA
>DASYQB010000220.1:0-3699 GCA_036005985.1 Candidatus Methylomirabilota bacterium
GCGCAACCCTGGGCTCATCGCATCCCGCCGGTTCTCATGCAGGCGGTGTAGCGGGATCTCATGCCGCCCTTCATCGACACGGTCGCCAATCTGGGCGACCTCCTCGACCCGTCACGCTCCGCGACCGCGATCGCGGTGATCGACTGCCTCGACTGGGCGCGCCCCCGCGAGTATTCCTACGGCGAGCTCGACCGGCTGGCTACCCACTGCGCGCGCGGCCTGCTCGCCCGCGGCCTGCGCCGCGGCGACGCGGTGGCCATCCTCGCGGGGAACCGCGCGGAGTTCCTCATCGCGTACCTGGGAACAATGCGGGCCGGCCTCGTCTCCGTCCCCGTGAATCACAAGTTCCCGCGGGAGACCATCGAGTTCGTCATGCACGACTCTGGCGTGAAGCTGGTGTTCTCGGACGGCGAGCGCCGCGCTCAGGTTCCCTCCGGACTGCCCGCGGTCGATTTCGACTCTGAAGGGACCGACAGCTTCGGCGCCCTTCTCGAGCCCGGCGACTTCAGCCCCGTACGTCCCGCCCCGCACGAGACGGCCATGGTGCTCTACACCTCGGGCTCGACGGGCCGGCCCAAGGGCGTGCCCCTCTCCCACGACGGCCAGCTGTGGGCGGTGCGATCGCGCGTGGCCGCGGCCAGGGATCTCGCCGCCCAACGCTTCCTCGTGGCCGCGCCGCTCTTCCACATGAACGGGCTGGGCACGAGCAAGGTCGCCCTCGCCGGGCATGCCGCGATCGTGCTCCTGCCCCAGTTCGACGCCCGGCGATACATCGAAGCGATCGGGCGCTTCGGTGCCACCTTCCTCACCTCGGTGCCTACCATGCTCGCGCTGGTCGTGCGGGAGACCGACACGCTCGCCCGCACCGATCTCTCCTCGGTTCGCGCGGTGCGCATGGGCTCGGCGCCCACCACGCAGCAGCTCATCGACGCGGTGAAGCGCGCTTTCCCGGGCACCGCCGTCTCCTACATCTACGGCACCACGGAGGCGGGGCCGGTCATGTTCGGCCCCCATCCGGACGGCGGGGCGCAGCCCGATCTGGCCCTCGGCTGGCCCCGGCCGCAGGTGGAAGTCCGCCTCGTGGGATCCGACGGCCGCGACGGCGAGGAGGGCATGCTGTGGATCCGCACGCCCGCCATCATGACCGGCTATCTCAATCTCCCCGACAAGACCGGGGAAGTACTCACCCGTGACGGCTGGTATATATCGGGCGACATCCTCCGGCGCGAGCCCGACGGCGCCTATTATTTCGTGGGGCGGGCGGATGACATGTTCGTGTGCGGGGGCGAGAACATCTACCCGGGCGACGTCGAGGCGATGCTGGAGCGGCACCCGGACATCATGCAGGCCTGCGTGGTGCCCATCCCGGACGAGATCAAGTACGAGAAGCCCTTCGCGTTCGTGGTCACCCGGAACGGCCGCCGGCTCAGCGAGGACGCGGTGAAGCAATATGCCCTGGCCAACGCTCCCGCGTTCCAGCACCCGCGCCACGTCGTCTTCATGCCGGAGCTGCCTTTGGCCAGCACCGGGAAGGTCGACCGGGTCGCCCTCCGGCGACTCGCCCTCCACCACCTTCACATGGAGACGAAAGCATGAAAGCCGCGGTTATCTACGAGCACGGCGGTCCCCGCTCCATCAAGATCGAGCGCGCTTTCCCCGATCCGCGGCCGGGGCCGGACGACGTCATCCTCAAGGTGCGCGCCACCACGCTCAACTACCACGACATCTTCACGCGGCGGGGCATGCCGGGCATCAAGGTACCCATGCCGTGCATCATGGGCGTGGACTTCGCCGGCGACATCGTGGAGACGGGCAGCGCGGTGACGGGCTGGAAGACGGGCGATCGGGTGATGGTCGATCCGGTGGATCGCGTCGGGCCGGGCGGGCTCCTCGGCGAGATGTGGCATGGCGGGCTCGCCGAATACTGCCGCGTGCCCACCCATCACCTCGTCACGTTGCCTCCTGACGTCTCGTATGAAGCGGCGGCGTGCCTGCCCGTGGCCTATGGCACCGCGGTGCGGATGATGCACACCATCGGCGAAGTGCAGCGCGGCGACAAGGTGCTCATCCTCGGCGCCTCCGGGGGCGTGGGCACCTGCTGCGTGCAGCTCGCGCGAGACATCGGGGCCGAGATCATCGCCTGCGCGAGCAGCGACGCCAAGCTGGCCCGCCTGAAGGATCTGGGGGCGACCCATCTCCTCGACTACACCAAGCAGGACTTCGTGAAGTGGGTCTACGAGACGTACGGCAAGCCGCATCGGCGGAAGTTCGCGGGCGGGGTGGACGTGGTGGTCAACTTCACGGGGGGCGATACCTGGGTTCCCTCGCTCAGAGTGCTCCATCGCGGGGGCAAGGTCCTTACCTGCGGGGCCACCGCAGGCTTCGACCCGAAGGAGGATCTCCGCTTCATCTGGACCTTCGAGCTCAAGGTGCTGGGCTCGAACGGCTGGATGCGCGAGGACCTGGACACGCTCATTGCGCTCATCCAGCAGGGGCGGCTCATTCCCGTCATCGATCGCGAGCTGCCGCTCGAAGAGGTGAACGAGGCCTTCCGCCTGCTCGAGGACCGGGAAGTGTTCGGCAAGGTCGTCGTGCGCCCGTGAGCGAGGCAGGCGCGGAGCGCCTCAGCGTCGAACAGGTGCAGGCCATCTTCGACGCCTCGCCCTTTCTCGGCTTCCTCCAGCTTCGCGCGGTCGCCCTCGATCACGACGCGGGCACTCTCACCGTGACCATGCCCATGCGTCCAGAGCTCGAGCGGCGCCTCGGCACCGCGCAGTTTCACGGGGGGCCCATCGCCGCCTTCATCGACATCGTCGGCGATTTCGCGGTGGGCATGACCGTGGGGGGAGGCGTGCCCACCATCAACCTCCGCATCGACTACCTCAAGCCCGCGGTGGGCATCCTTCTCACGGGCACCGCGCGTGTCCGGCGGACGGGGCGCACGGTGGCCCTCGTCGACGTGGACGTCCACGACGAGAAGCAGAGCCTGGTCGCCGTGGGCCGGGGCACCTACTCTCCCCTGCGCGGCTAGGGGCGCGGGAGGCAAGGGACGAGCCCGAGTGATATCGTACTCGCACAGCGCATTCACCTCGATGAATGGAGGCTCTTTGTGGGAGCGAATGGGAAGATCGCGGTTCTGAATCCGGTCGGCTTCGCCCCGAAGGTGACCCGCAAGGCGCTCGCCCCGCGCCTCGACACGCTCGAGGGCAAGACCTTGTACCTCGTGGATTGCCGCTTCGACGACTCCGATATCTTTCTCAAGCAGATGCAGGCCTGGTTCGCGGAGCGCATGCCGGGAGTGCGCACGGTCTTCAAGCCCATCTCGAGCGTGTACCTCAACGATGACCCGGCCACGTGGGAGGAGATCAAGGCGAAGGGCCACGCCGCCATCTTGGGCGTCGGCCACTGAAGCACCTGTGCGCCGGCGGTCGCCGCGCACGCGATGACGGTAGAGGCCACCTACGGAGTGCCCACCGTGGCCATGCACACCGATAAGTTCGACACCGTGGTCCGCCAGGTGGCGGCCCACAACGGCATGCTCGGGCTGCGCCAGGTCTTCGTGCCCCAGCCCATCATGGGCAAGACGGCCGCCCAGCTCCGCGCCTACGTCGACGGCGTGGATCCGATCACGGGGCGGGCCGTCATGCAGGAGGTCATCGACGGGCTGACCCAGCCCATCGATGCCGCCGAGCTCGGCCC
>DASYQB010000221.1:0-2297 GCA_036005985.1 Candidatus Methylomirabilota bacterium
CCGGTAGCCCTGAGTGACGAAGCCGCGCGCCTCCTCGACGAGCGCCGCGGGCTCCTGATAGCCGAGGGACACGCCGCCCGCGTAGGCGGGAATGGGCAGCGCGGCGCCGCCGAGGAGCCGGTAGAGCGGCCAGCCCGTGGCCTTGCCGCGGATGTCCCACAACGCCATGTCGATGCCGCTCATGGCGATGGCGGTGGCCGCGCCCATGCCGTGCGAGCCCAGCTGCATCTTGTAGATCCTCGCCCACACCCCCACCACGTCGGCTGCGTCCATGCCAACGATGAGCTGACGCAGCGTGGTGTTGGCATGATGCGCGACGGCGCCGGGAGAACGGCCGTGGTGGGATTCGCCCCAGCCGGTGAGACCGTCATCGGTGGTGACCTTCACCACCACCGCGTCGCGCTTCACGGCCTGGCCGATGCCGAGCGACACGCGCGCGGCCGCGGGCACGGGAAACGACGTGGCGTAGGCCTTGACGTCTGAGATCTTCACGATCCGAACCCCCTCTCCCTTCCAGGGAGAGGGCCGGGGTGAGGGTCGATCCTCACTCCGGCAGACCGCGCCCTCACCCTGCCCTCTCCCCCGATGGGGGAGAGGGATCTAGCAGTTCATGTACTTGGAGCTGACGAGCGACTTGACGTGGCCGTCCTTGTCGAAGACGTGGCGCTGGAGCCCGGCCAGGTCCTTGCCGTACACGTGAATCTCCACCGTGTTCTTCGTGGTCGGGTTGTACATGGCGTGGATCTCGTCGTGAGGGGGCACGAGCGCGGAGACGGCGCCCGGCTTGTGGCGCAGCACCTCACGCACCTGGAGAGCGGTCTTGCCCCCGAGCTCGCGCGGGCCCGACGACGTGTAGCGCGTCTCCTGGATCTCGTTCTCGACCACGCCCACCAGTCCCCACGTCTCGTGATCGTGGGAGCCTGCCTCGTCCCCGGGCCGCCAGATCACCGACGTCACGTTGAAGCGCGGGGCGCGGTGGAGCATGTAGCGGCCGCGCTGGCCCACGGGCGCCGTGCGGTACTCGACCGGAATGGCCTCGGGATTCCGGCAGAGCCGGGCGAGGAGGGGAGCAGCCTTGGCCGTGATCGCGGCCGGATCGGTCTCCGTGCTCGTGATCGCATCGAGATCGGCCACGAAGCTCTTGAGCGTGTAGTCTGCCATGGGCATTCTCCCTAGGGCTCGACGGGCGTGTCCGGGTGGCCCGCCCACTCCGTCCACGAGCCGTCATACACGGCAACCTTCCGGTGGCCGATCAGATGCAGTCCGAGGGCGAGCACCGACGCGGTGATCCCCGACCCGCAGGTGGTGGCCACGGGACGCGCCGGATTCACCCCGGAAGCGGCGAACGCCTGACGCAGCTCCTCCGGAGGGAGCATGGTGCCGTCGGGCTGATAGAGCGCGTCATAGGGAAGATTCAGGCTGCCCGGAATGTGGCCCCCGCGCAGCCCCGCGCGCGGCTCGGGCTCGGTGCCGGCGAAGCGGCCCCGCGAGCGCGCGTCCAGCACCTGCTCCCGACGCGTGCCGATGTTGCGTCGTACCTGTTCCAGGTTGCGCACGATGGCGCGACGCAGATGGGCGCGGAAGCGCGCCGGGGCGACCTTGGCGGGGCCCGTCTCCACCAGCCGGCCCTCCGCCTTCCACTTGCGCAGGCCGCCGTCCAGCACGGCCACGCGGTCGTGACCCATGGCCCGGAACGTCCACCACACGCGGGCCGCGCTCACCACTCCCCGCACGTCGTAGACCACGACCAGATCGCGGTTCGAGATGCCGAGCTCGCCCACCTGGCGAGCGAACTGCGCTGCGCTGGGCAGCATGTGAGGCAGCGAGGTGCTGCGGTCGGCGATGCCATCGATATCGAAGAAGGCCGCGCCGGGAATGTGGCCTTCTTCGAACTCGCGGCGCGGATCGCGCTCGAGGTGCGGCATGTGCCAGCTGCCGTCGAGGACGCGCACGCGAGAGTGCCCGCTCTGAGGCCGGGCGAGCTGGGCGGCCAGCCACCCGGTGCTCACGAGCGTGGCGGGCGCCCCGATCCGTGGGGAGCGCTTGGGCGGCTTGGCCCGTCCGGGTCGCCGCTTCGCTGCGCGCGCCACGCGCTTGACCTTGCGCGCAGCTTTGACGGGGCGGCGAGAGCGCGATCGCTTGCTCATGTCACCGGCATCTCCGTGGCATCGTCGGCGTCACGGTCGGCCGGGCGCATCAGGGCTGGGCTTTGATGCCATCACGGCTTGGCCTGGGTGCCATCGGGCTTGGCCTGGGAGCCATCAGGCTTGGCCTGGGAGGTCGTCGCGAAGCGGAAC
>DASYQB010000222.1:0-15139 GCA_036005985.1 Candidatus Methylomirabilota bacterium
CGGTTCGCCCCGGTGAAAGCCTCGCGCGCCACCACGTTCGACAATCGCGGGGTGGGCGAAAGCGAGCACGGAGGGAAGGTCGGCTGGGCCATCCGAACCGTCTTGCCCGGGTGAAGCGATGAGCGGACGGCTCGAGGGCAAGACGGCCATCGTCACCGGTTCGACCAAGGGCATCGGCCTCGGCATCGCGCGGGCCTACGTGCGCGAGGGCGCGCGGGTGGTGATCAACTCGCGGAGCCCTGCGGATTGCGCCAGCGTGGCCCGGGAGCTCGGCTCGGCCGCGGTGGCGGTGGCCGCCGATCTCTCACGCTCCGACGAGGTGCGTCGTCTCGCGAAGGAGTCTCTGGCCGCCCTCGACGGCACCGTGGACATCCTCGTCAACAACGCGGGCCAGCCACGCGTGGCGCCCTCGGAAAGCCTGCCCGAGGCCGACTATCGCTACACGCTCGACCTCAACCTGAACGGCTGCTTCGTCCTGACCCAGGAGATCGTGCACGGCATGCTGGCCGCGGGTAGGGGCGCCATCATCCACGTGAGCAGCATGAACGGCTCCGTTCCCTTCCCGCAGCGCCTCGCCTACTGCGTGTCCAAGGCCGGCCTCAACATGATGACCAAGGTCATGGCCATCGAGTGGGCGGCCAGGGGAGTGCGGGTCAATGCCATCGCTCCCGGCTATGTGCAGACGGAGTTCATCACCATGCTCTCCGCCCGGGGCATCCTCGACGCCGAGAAGCTCGCCCGCCGGACGCCCATGGGACGCATCGGCACCCCCGAGGAAATAGGTGAAGTAGCAGTCTTTTTGGCCTCGCCCGCCGCGTCTTTCATCACCGGCGAGATCCTGACCGTCGACGGAGGGTGGTCTTCGTACGGCTCCCTCTGATACGTTGGCGGTACACGTAAACAAACAGATACACCGGGACGTCTCATGGCTGGGAGATCTTAGGATGCAATCACTCGTGGGCAGCCTGTCCGTCCTGGCCCTGCTGGGCGCCCTCTGTGCCGGATGCTCCAGCGCCCCCGTCAAATCCCGCGTTCCCGCTCCCTCGGCGTCGGCCGCCCCCGCGCCGGCGCGCGCAACCATCGCGCTTCCCGCATCGACCCTGTCCGAGGACCAGCGCATCATCCACGCGCTGAATCGCCTCGGGTATGGCCCGCGCCCGGGGGATCTCGAGCGAGTGAGGCAGATCGGCCTCGCCGCCTATATCGATCGTCAGCTCTATCCCGCACGCGTCCCTGACGATCGTCTCGAGACGTCCCTCCAGGCCTTTCCGACCCTGACCCTGACCGTGCCCGAGCTCCTTCGGGGCTTTCCCGAGCCTGATCCCAAGCTGCTCGCCAAGGCGCAATCGGGTGAGATGAGCCAGCAGGAGATTCGCCAGATCGCGCCCCTCGAGCGGCGGCCGGCCCGCATTGCCGTCGAGCTGCAGGCAGCCAAGCTCACCCGCGCCGTGCTCTCGGAGCGGCAGCTCCAGGAAGTGATGGTGGACTTCTGGTTCAACCATTTCAACGTGGATGCCCGCAAGGGCGCGGTGAAGTGGATGATCGCCGACTACGAGCAAACCGCCATCCGGCCCCACGCCCTCGGCAAGTTCCGCGATCTCCTCCTCGCCACCGCGCGCCATCCCGCCATGCTCTTCTACCTCGACAACTGGATGTCCACGAAGGCGGACCTCGTCGTGCGCACCGGTCCGCAGCGTGGCCGCCAGATGGGCCTCAACGAGAACTACGCCCGCGAGATCATGGAGCTCCACACCCTGGGCGTAGACGGCGGCTACACGCAGACGGATGTCATCGACGTGGCGCGCGCCTTCACGGGCTGGTCCATCGACCGGCCGCGCGAGCGCGGGACCTCCGTGTTCCGCCTGGCCGCCCACGATCAGGGGCAGAAGCACATTCTCGGACACACCCTGCCGCCCGGGGGGGGCGAGCAGGACGGGGTGCGCGTGATCGAGATCCTGTCGCGCCACCCGTCGACGTCCCGCTTCATCGCCACCAAGCTGGCGCGGCGCTTCGTGAGCGACGATCCGCCGCCCGCCCTTGTCGAGCGCGCGGCCAAGACCTTCCGCGACACCGACGGCGATCTGCGCAAGGTGATGGTGACCATCATCTCGTCGCCCGAGTTCTTCTCGGCCGAGGCCTATCGGGCCAAGATCAAAAGCCCGCTGGAGATCGTGGCCAGCTCGGTGCGCGCCCTCGACGGCGAGCTCGCCCCGCCTGCTCCGGCGGGGGGAGGGCAACCCGGGGGAGGCTTTGCCCTCGCCCAGCAGGTGGGCAAGCTCGGCGAGCCTCTCTACCAGCAGCAGCCGCCCACCGGCTATCCCGACGTGGCCGAGGCCTGGGTGAATACGGGCGCGCTCCTCAATCGCATGAACTTCGCGCTCGGCTTGACGGCGAACCGGATGCCGGGCGTGGGCGTGGATCTCGGCCGCGTGGTGGGAAGCGCGGACCGGCGTCGCCCGGAGCGCGTTCTGGACGTGCTGCTCGTCTCGGTGCTGCAGGGGCAGGCGACGGCCGAGACGCGCAGCGTGCTCGCCGCGCAGCTCGACAATCCGGAGATCACCCGCGCCACCATGGACGACCGCACCAACACCGATGTGGAAAAGCTCGCGGCCCTCGTGCTGGGCTCGCCCGAGTTCCAGAGGAGGTAGGGCGATGATGAGCTGCACTCGTCGCTCGTTCATGAAGTCCGGCGCTCTGGCCATGCTCGGCTTGGGATCGGTGCCGCGCTTCCTCGTACGTACCGCCTACGCCCAGGGCACGGCGGCGCGGCCGAAGATCCTCATCGCCGTGTTCCAGCGTGGCGCGGTGGACGGCCTCAGCATGGCGGTCCCGCACGGCGATCCGAGCTACTACACCTCGCGCGGCAGCATCGCGGTGGCACGTCCCGTCGCCGGCAACGCCGAGGCCACCGTGGACCTCGACGGCTTCTTCGGTCTTCATCCCGCCATGGCCCCCCTCAAGCCGCTCTGGGACGATCAGCGCCTGGCCATCGTGCACGCGTGCGGCTCGCCGGATACCACGCGCTCGCACTTCGACGCCCAGGACTACATGGAGTCGGGTACCCCGGGCGTCAAGAGCACGCAGGACGGTTGGCTGGCCCGCGGGCTCTCGGCCACCCCCTCGCCCGGGGTCTCACCGTTCCGCGCGGTAGCCATGGGCACCCAGCTCCCGCGCTGTCTCCGCGGAGACGTGGGCGCGGTGGCCATGGGCGCGGTGGCGGACTTCGACGTGAAGCAGGACATGGGGCGCAAGGGCGGCGGGGTCAACGCGCGGAGCGGATTCGAGTCGCTCTACGAGCAGGGCGTGCGCGACATCCTGCACGGCACGGGTCGGGAGACCTTCGACGCCGTGAAGATGCTCAAGGCGGCCAATCCCCAGCGCTTCCCACCCGCGAACGGCGCGCAGTATCCGCGCGGCCGGCTCGGCGACAGCCTCAAGCAGATCGCCCAGCTCATCAAGGCCGACGTCGGGCTCGAAGTGGCTTTCGCGGACGGCGGGGGCTGGGATACCCACGCCAATCAGGGCAACGAGCGGGGACAGCTCGCCCAGCGCCTCAGCGAGTTCTCCCAGAGCCTGGCCGCGCTGTACCGCGACCTCGGCGATCGCATGAACGACGTGGTGGTGCTGACCATGTCGGAATTCGGCCGCACCGTGCGCGAGAACGGCAATCGCGGCACCGATCACGGCCACGCCACGGCCATGCTCGTCCTCGGCGGCCCCGTCAAGGGCGGGCGCATGGTCGGGCCGTGGCCGGGCCTCGCGCGCGAGCAGTTCTACGAGGGGCGCGACCTCGCCGTGACCACCGACTTCCGTCATCTCTTCGCGGAGGTCGCGGGACGGCACCTCAGCGTGCCCGCGTCCGCTCCGCTTTTCCCCGGATTTTCCACGAATCCTGCGAGGTATCCCGGGGTGCTCCTGTAGACTCCCCCGCATGTGGGAAGCCCTCGCGCTCACCGCCGCACTCTGCCAAGTGCTGCGGAACACGGTGATGAAGCGCCTGGGACACGAGCTGGACGAGTACATGGCGGTGTGGGGGCGTTTCACGTTCCTCCTGCCCTTCGCCGCTCTCTTCGTGGCGTGGCGCGGCGTGCCCGTGATCAAGCCGGGCTTCCTGTGGGCGTGTTTCCTCTTCGCCGTTTCTCAGATCATCTCGACCATGGCCCTGTCCAAGGCGCTCAAGCTCTCGTCCATCTCCATGGTCACCGCCCTGTGGAAGGTGAGCCTGCTCGTCCTCGTCGTCTTGGGCTACCTCACCCTCAAAGAGAAGCCGAATCTGCTGGGCATCGCGGGTATCCTGATCAGCATGATCGGCGTCTATCTCCTCAACGTGCAGCGGGCCCACATCTCGTGGTGGGCGCCTCTCGCCGTGCTCTTCACCGATCGCGGCCTCCGCTTCACCCTCCTCGCCGCGCTCTTCTACGCGCCGTCGGTGGTGACCATCAAGTGGGCGATGCAGCTCTCCGATCCGTTCATGGGCACGCTCGGTGGCTACCTGGCGGCGAGCCTGCTCGTCACACCCGTGGTGCTCGTCACCTCGAGAAAGTACTTCGCGGCCGTCCCGCGCCACGGGCTGGCCTTCGTGTCGTTCGGCCTCTTTGCGGCGCTGGGCACGGTGACCCAGGGCCATGCCTATCTCATGACCCTCTCGTCCTACGTGGAGGCGGTGAAGCAAGTGGAAATCCTCTTCGCCCTGGGCATCGGCGTCCTTCTTTTCCACGAGAGGCAGAAGGTCCGCGAGATCGCCCCGGGGGCCGTGGTCATGCTCGCCGGCGTCGTCCTCCTCTCCCTGGCTACCTAGATGCGACGGCTCGCCGGTCTCGCCATGATCGCGCTCCTCCTTACCGCCTGCGGTCCCTCCAGCAAGGAGGACATGGTCGCCAAGGCGCGGGACGTCAAGACGCGCGCGGAGCTCGAGCGCGCGCTCGGCAAGCCCGACGACGTGAGCAAGCTGGGGCCCCTCGAGAAATGGACCTACAAGGCCCGGAACGGTCAGGTGGTCTTCGTGCTCGTGGGCGATACCGTGACCTTGGAGGCGGCCGGGCCTCCGGACAAGAAGGACTAGGCGCGGCCCCGGGGAAACACGGAGACGAACGAGCCGGCGGCAAGCACGACGGACGCCGGCTTCTCGTGCGAGAGACGTCCCCAGGCCGGGCCGTAGACGGAGGCCCAGTCGAAGTCGATGCTCCAGGATCGGACCGGATAGATCTCCCACACCGGGTGCTTCACTTCGTAGGCGAGGGTGCGGCCCCGCCGGTCCCGGCCGAATCCCCAGTGGTGCTCCTTGAAGAAGTGCTCGTCGCTGTCCTCGGAAGGCCGCGCGGCCGGCCGGTCGCCTGTCACCTCGACGCGATGATCCCGTCCGTGCCAGCGAAGTCGCCGGACGGTGGCCACCGCTGCCGCTCCCTCGTCGACCCGGCTGTGGATCGGGGCCACGAGATAGGGCTCGTGGTAGAGGGCGCGGGCGAGCCACGAGACGAGGAGCCGCGGCACGAACTCTCGGATGAACACGACGCCGCGGCGAGGCCCCTGCTTCACATAGAAGCGCAGGTTGAGCTCGGGGAAATCCCGCAAGCCGGGCCAGGGAACGCCGAGCACGCGTGTGTCGAGGAAATCGAAGACCACCAGACTCGTGAAGGCCGCGCCCCCTCGCGTGTCGAGGGCGAGCCCGGCGGGCAGGTGAGGCTCGAGGAGAGCGGGCGGAGTCTCGTAGGTCAAGATGGCCAGATTGGACCAGCGGGCGGTGAGGAAGGGTCGCCGGATGGCCTTCATGGGCACGATGCTCATGGCGCCCGCCGGTCGGAGATCAGATCTCGGGGCGCTTGCCGTGGGTGGCGCGGACGACCGTCTTGATCCCGCCGCGCACGCTGAAGTCGCCCACCACCTCGATCCAGCGCGGGCCCGCTGCGGTCACGAAGTCGTTGAGGATGCGGTTGGTCACGTCTTCGTGGAAGGCGCCCTCGTTGCGATAGGACCAGATGTAGAGCTTGATGCTCTTGAGCTCGACGAGCACGCGATCGGGCACGTAGCGAACCCTGATGGTGGCGAAGTCGGGCTGACCCGTCTTGGGGCAGAGGCAGGTGAACTCCGGGATCTCGAGAGCGACCTCGTAGTCGCGGTCCGGATGCGGATTGGACACCACCTCGAGCTGGGTGCTGGGCTGGCTCGACATGTTCCTATTCTACCGCGGTACGCCCGCGGGACGGGCCCGCCACACGGCGTCGCGAGCCCGGTCGAGAGCCTGGAGCGGGAATTGCTCGAGCAGCACCACGCTCGTTCCCCGACGCTCGACGGCGAAGGCCAGCCCCTCCTCTACCCACGTCACGAGTCCGCCCGGCCGCCCTGAGGCCTTGCCCGCCAGCTCGGGATGGCGACGCTCCACGGAGGCCCGGAGCTGATCGGCAAGGGCGGCGGCCATCTGCTGGTTCGCCACCATCACACGGTAGGCGATGGTGAAGCGCCCCGCCGTGTCTTCCCAGATGCGATAGCGGTCGCCGCGCCAGCCCAAGGCGGCGCGGGGGCCCTCGGTATCCCCGAGGTGCAGGGCGAGGACAGCGCCGAGGGAGAACTCGCCAAGGTCGTCGTCCGACACGCGCTGGCTTCCCGGGAGAAGACGCGAGAGGTCGGGAATGGCGATGGCCACCGGATCTTCGCGCCGGTCGAAGTACTTCTCGGGGTGGAGGATCTGGGTGGTGGACCGCGGAGGATCCGAGTAGATCGCGCTCATGCCTGCCCACGGCTGGCGTTTCCTGAACTGGTAGATGAAGCCGAGCCCTTCCACGTAGGGAAAGAGGAGGAGATCTCGCACGAACTTCGGCGCCTTGTCGATGACGGGACCGTCCGCGCTGGTGGTGATCAGGCCCTGGGTCATCGAGAGATCGGGCAGGCGGCTGATGTCGGTGGCCTGGGCCTTGAGGAGGAGATCGAACGTCAAGGCCACCGCCTCGCCCTCGATGAGGGCCTGGCGGGTGAGAAGGCGATCGCCGTGACCGGGGGCGGGGGCGATGAAGGCGTCGATGGGCAGCTCGCGGTCCTGCAGGGCGTGCACCAGCTCGTGCACGAGGGCAGCGCGCTGCTGCTCGCGGGGCAGCCAGTCGCCCACCACCATGACCTTGCCCAGCGGATCGTAGTAGGCGGAGACCTGCTCCTCGAGCAGGTCGAGGAAGAGGCGCCGGAGATCGTAGTCCGCGGGCAGCACCCCCCACGCGACCATGCTCTTGCGCTCCGCTTCGAGTTGGTCACTGGAGTAGCGCCGGTTCATCTCCTGCTCGATGAAGCGCCGATTGTCCGCCCGCGAGCGGACGAGGACGGGCGGGGGCGGCCCGGGAGAGGCGATGCCCCGGATCCCGGCGAGCTGATCGAAGAGCGGCGCGGCCACCGCGGAGAGCGCGCTCTGACGGTCCGCATCGGGTGGCGACTGGGCGTAGAGGGGGAAGACGGCGGCGAGCCCGGCCGCCACGAGAAGCAGCGAGAGGACGGGCGCGCGGCGCATGTATCGATACTACCCCACCCCCGGCCGATCCCTTGCCCTGGGTGCGGCTCAGCGGCGCGCGGTGAGCGCGATGCCCGCTACCACGAGCAGGGTGGAGACGAACAGTTCGGGGGCGAGGCCCTCGCGTCCGATGGCCGCGGCCACGAGAACGCCCCAGATGGGTGTGGTGAGGGCCACCGTGGCCAGCGCGCTCGGGCGGTAGATCTGCAATAGCCTCGCGTTCAGGAGAAAGTTGAAGCCGCCGATGACCGCACCCTGGAAGACGATGGACAGGACGAGGCCGGCCGTCCAGTGGGTGGGCCGATCTCCCTCGGTGGTGAAGCCGATGAGGAAGAAGCCCGCGCTGCCGATGATGGACTGATAGAGCATGAGGCGCACCGGATCCAGACGCTGGACGGCCTTGGCGATGTACACGATGCGCTCCCCGAGAAAGAGGGCGGAGAGGGCAACGATGAGATCCCCCGCGAGGGTGCTGCTGGACAGGGAGAAGCTTCGCGCGAAGAGGAGCACCACCCCGCTGTAGGCGATGAGGACACCGGCGAGCTTGGACGGTGTCAACCGGTCGCCGGGAATAAGGAAGTGAGCGAAGACCACGGTGTGGACGGCGTAGGAGTTGAGGACGATGACGCCGTGGGCAGCGGTGGTGCGCTCGAGGCCGTAGTTCATGAGGGCGACCTGGACCACGAAGAGCAGGCCGAGCGACCAGATGGGCTTGGCCTCCCCCGGGCGAATGACGAGCACGTCGTAGCGCCCGGTCAGCATGGCGAAGGCGAAGATGACCACTGCGCTCAACGCGAAGCGCATCAGGGCGAGGCGGAGCGGCGGCATGTCGGCGAGGCCGAGCTTGATGGCGACGGGATTGGCGCCCCACAGCACGGCGAGAAGAAGCGAGAGCGCGGCGCCTCTGGCGTCTAGCGGGCGATGCTCAGGCACGAAGGCGGTATGGTAGCATGAGCGGGCATGAAGATCGGTCTGGTCGGGCTTCCCAAGAGCGGAAAAACCTCGCTGTTCAATCTCCTCACCGGCGCCTCGGTCGCCACCTCCTCGTTCGGGGGCGCGCGCGCGGAGATGCACTCGGGGGTGGCGCGAGTCCCCGATGAGCGCGTGGACCGGCTCACCGGGCTCTTCAAGCCGAAGAAGACCACCCTCGCCTCGTTCGAGGTGGTGGACCTCGCCGGGATCAGCAAGGGCGATCGGGAAGGGCTCGACGCGAAGGAGTTCCGGAGCGCCGACGCGCTCCTTCACGTGGTGCGTGCGTTCACCGACCCCGCGGGGACGGCGCCCCATCCCCAAGGCGACATCGCCGATCTCGAGACGGAGCTGATCCTCGCCGATCTCGAAGTGGTGGAGCGCCGGCTCGAGCGGCTCGAGGCGTCGATCAAGAAGAAGCGCACGGATACCGACGTCAAGGAGCAGGCCATCCTGCAGCGGCTCAAGCCCGCCCTCGAATCGGAGACGCCGATCCGGGCCGCCCAGCTCTCCGAGGACGACGCGCGCGCCCTCCGCGGCTTCACCTTCCTCTCCCAGAAGCCCATCCTGCACTGCCTCAATCTTTCCGAGAAAGAGCTCGATCGCGGCCGGACGCTCGTGGAGAGCTTCGGCCTCACGGAGATCGCGGGGCGCGCGGGGACAGGGGTGGGCTGGGTCTCCGCGGTCATCGAAGCCGAGGTCTCGCAGCTCGCGGGGGAGGAGCAGGCGGCTTTTCTCGCCGATCTCGGCCTCGCCGAGCCCGCCATCCGGCGCGTGCTCCGCGACTGCTACGCCCTGCTCGGGCTCCTGTCCTTCTTCACGGTGGGAGAGGATGAGGTGCGGGCGTGGTCGGTCCCGCGCGGCACCCGTGCCCAGGACGCGGCGGGCGCCATCCACTCCGACATCGCGCGCGGCTTCATCCGCGCGGAGGTAGTCGGCTACGACGAGCTGATCGCCGCCGACGGCTCCATGGCTGCCGTGCGGGAGAAGGGGCAGTTCCGGCTGGAGGGAAAGGACTACATCGTGCAGGACGGAGAGATCTGCCACTTCCGCTTCAACGTGGCCAAGTAGCTTCTCTCCGTGGGGGGCAGCTCAGGCTGGCGGCGTCTTCTGGACGCCCCGGGGCAGGTGACCCCATACCACCCAGTGGCGGTCGCTCGCGAGCTCGCACACCAGTCCTCCCAGCCCCCGCGTGCGGATCTGTGATCGTACCTCGCGCAGGGTGAAGGCCGCGCACAGCGAGTTGTAGAAGTCCTCTTTGAGGACCGGCGCTTCCTGGGCCGCGTAGCTCTCCACGATCGCGCGGGCCCGCGCGGGCGACTCCGGACGGAAGAGATCCATGATGAGCACGGTGGCTCCCGGTTTGCCCAGCCGCACCAGCTCGTTCCAGAACACGAAGGGGTCGGGCATGTGATGGACGAGGCTGTTGGACACCACCGCGTCGAAGCTCTGGAGGGGCAGGGGCAGCATGGGCAGTCGGGCCCGCTGCACCTGGACGCGGTCGGTCACCCCCGCCGCGATCACTGCCCGCTGGGCGAGGTGCACCATGGCCTCGGAGCCGTCCACGGCCGTGATGGTGTAGCCGGGCAGGGCGCGCGCGAAGCGCACCGGGATATCGGCGGGGCCGCAGCCGAGATCGACCATCTTGCCGCCGGTGCCCTTGGGAAAGGAGGCGCGGTAGCGGTCCACGAAGCCCTGGTTGACCTGCTCGAAGTCCGCCATCGCGTAGGCGAGGGTCTGGGCCTCGTCGGTCATGAGCTCGGGCTCGAGAATGCGGTCCACGGCCTAGCGCCAGCGTACCCAGTGCAGACAGGAGACGGGAAAGGTGACCACGAGGCGGTCTCTCGGATAGACCCGGTCCGCCTCGTAGCAGCCCTCGGCGATGCTCAAGGGATCCTCGGTGCCGAAGAAGTCGCCGTCGGCATGCGAGGCACAGGGAAACGTGCACAGCTCGAGATGGACGTGCGGGACCTCGCTGGTGCTACCACTCCGTCCCACCTGTCCGATGGGCTCGCCGCGCCTGACCGCCTGACCCGCCTCCACGGAGACCAGGTGCATGTGGCAATAGGTCGTCCAGCGCTCGAAGGGGGGATGCTCGATGACCACGCCGTGGCCGCACCCGGCGGGCGAATCGATGACGCCGGCCACGATGCCATCGGCCGCCGCGAGCACGGGAGCGCCCAGCCGCTCTCCGAAGTCCACGCCGGGATGGCCGTTCTTGCGCGGCAGCATGTTCGCCCCGATATAGGAGCGGTAGCGCGAAAGGATGACGACCTCATCCGGCGTCGCCGCGGAGGGGCCGAGGGTCAGGGGCAGGATGAGGGCCGCCGCGAGGGCGATCCCGAGGATGGAAGCATGCCGGGCCATTCTATTGAGGTTTGACTCCCATGAGCTTGACCGTGCCTCCCAGCGATTGCACGAGATCGACGAGGGCCGCGTCCGAGTGCTGGGGCAGGAGCACGCACCCCGCGCCCAGGATGAGGCCGGTGCCCGCCGTCTGCTCGATCGCCTCCTGCGCCTCGGCGCGTGCTTCGGATCCCGTGCCTTCCTTGAGAGTGGTCCACTGGTTCAGCCCGCCTTGCACCGCGCCTGTCACCAGAGCCTTGCCTTCGGCGAGGGACGGTCCCGCGCGTCGATCGTCCCAGTTCCACACGTCCGCGGGGAGGGCGGCGAGCCGATCGAACATGAGGCGCTCGCCGTGGGCATGGAGCACGGTGAGCCGGGATTGCTCGCGCACCGTCTGGAGAATGCGCCGGTCGTGGGGCTCGCCGAAGCGCGCGTACTCCTCTTCGGTGTGGAAGGCACGGCTCGCCGCCTGCACCGAATAGAAGATACCCTCGCCGCCTTCCCGGAAGCAGGCCTCCATGAAGGCGAGGATGGTCTCGGTGATCGCCTGCAGCGCGTCCTCGACGAGGTGCGTGTTCTCCTTCAAGTCGTAGTTGAGGCGATCGCCGGAGAGCTTGCGGGCGAGGGAGAGCGGGCTGAACACGGTGGGGATGGCCGAGGCGTCGGCGCGGCGGTCCACCACGCAGCGGATCATGGTCTCGAGGTGCGAGGCCCATCCCGTGGACTCCATCTTTACCGGGCGGATCTTCTTCCAGTCCTCGGGATCGTTCACGGCATGGCGGAGGCAGGGGCGGTGGCCGTCCGGGGCTACCTCATCACTCTCCACGCATCCCCAGTCCTCGACGGCATAGCCTCCCGCCGGCGTCACCTTGAGGAAGTCGGAGCCGTAGCGCTCGTGGAAGCGCAGCGTGGTCTGGGCGAGGGCGGCCGGGGAGCGGTCCACGTTCGGGAAATGACGCCAGAAGGCGTACGGGGTGCGGTCGGTCGACTCGCGCTTGATCGCGGCCAGGATGCGCTCGCGCTTGGTCATGGTGTCGGGGCCTCAGCTCCGGGGAAAGTTCATGCAGTCGACGAAGACGTCCTGGAAGTCGGGATGGGCGGCGAGGGAGACGTGTTCGATGGCACGCGCGATGGTGTCCGCTCTCGCACGCTCGACCTCCGAGAGGAGGGCGAGCTGGGCGCCCATGAGGGCGGCGTTGCCGACGTAGCGGATGCGCGACTCCGGCAAGGCGGGAATGAGGCCGATCCGGAGCGCGCTCCGGATCGAGAGGTAGTTGCCGAAGCCGCCCGCCAGCATGAGCTCCCCCACCTTGTCCTCGGGGACGCCGGCGATGCGCTGGAGCATGGCCGCTCCCGACGCGATGGCGCCCTTGCAGAGCTGCACCTGGCGGATGTCGTCCTGGGTCAGGAGCAGCTCGTGGACCGCTCCGCTCTCACCGGGACGGACGAGGATGATCGCGCGCTCCTCGCCGCGCATGATCACGCGCGAGGCGAGCGGGGGCGGGAGCCGGTCGAGGTGGTCGAGATCGATGAGCCCCGTCCAGTCGATGACGCCCGCGTCGAGGAGCACGGCGATGGCATCGATGAGCCCGGAGCCGCAGATGCCCTGGGCCGAGGCCTCGCCGATGGTGTGGAGCGCGAGGTCGCCGCCCTCCAGGCCGACGCGATCGATGGCGCCCAGCGCCGCCCGCATGCCGTGACGGATCTGCGCGCCTTCCAGGGCGGGGCCGGCGGGCGCGGAGCAGGCCCACAGATGCTCGCGCGAGCCGAGGAGGACCTCGCCGTTCGTGCCGATGTCCACGGCCACCCTGATCTCCGTCGACTCGTCCATGCGCGTGGCAAGGGCGACGGCCACCGCGTCGGCTCCCACGAAGCCCGCCACGATGGGAAGGAAGCACACGCGCGCCTCGGGATTGACCTTGAGAAAGAGCTCGCGCGCGGCGAGGGTGAGGGGATGGCGCATGACGGGCGCATAGGGAGCGAGGCCGACGTAGGACGGATCGATGCCCAGGAGCACATGATGCATGCAGGTATTGCCGACGATGACGACCTTGTAGATCCACTTCGAGAGCACGCCCGAATCGCGGCACACCTGCTCGATGTGCTGGTTCAGGAGGCCCACGATGCGCGTCTGGAGCTTGCGGAGATTGCCGGGGTCGAACTGGGCGAAGGCGATGCGAGACATCAGATCGCCCCCGAAGACGGCCTGGGGATTGAGGCTCGACACCGACGCCAGCTGCTCGCCCGAGGCCAGCTCCATGAGAGTGGTGACCACGCTGGTGGTGCCCACGTCCACGGCGAGGCCGAAGGCGAGGAGATGCGTGTCGCCCGGCTCCACGGAGAGGATGCGCCGGCCGAACGACGCCACGGTGGCCTCGCCGTCGTGAGCGCGCAGGGCCTGGGGCAGCGTCTTCAAGACTTCGTGAGAGCAATCCTCCGGGCGGCGGCCCACCGCAGCGAGGAGCGCTTCGAGGTCTGACGTCTGATGGTGCTCCTCGGTGGGAAGGGTGACGCGGACGAGCGTCTTGTCGACGCCCGCGTCGATGGCCACGGGCATGGGCGCCCCGGACGGTCGCTCGGCGCCGAGGATCTGGAAGCTCCGGTCGTCCACGGGCGGCGAGACCTGCACGGTGATGGGATCCGTCACGCGACACTGGCAGGAGAGGCGATAGCCCTCGCGCACGAGGGCGTCGCCGAGCTGGAGCTCGTCCATGATCGTGGGCGGAGGAATGAGCCCGGACACGAACTTGATGCGGCACGACGTGCACCGTCCGCGACCGCCGCAGGTCGCCTCGATGTCCACGCCGCCGCCGTGCGCCGAGGCGAGAATGGTCGCGCCTGCATCGACCTGGAGGGTGAGGCGGGCAGGAAGCAAGGTCAGCGCTACCGTCGCCATTTCCTTGAAGATACCACTTACCCCTTGACTTCCCCGAGCGGTTTGCCGATAGTGACCGCACCCCATGAACCCTTGGGCGCGTCCGGCCCGCAGGTGATCAGGGAGGCCCGGTGCTCAACTACACCCTCCGTCGGCTTCTCTGGCTGATCCCCACGCTCCTTGCCATGGCCCTCGTCACCTTTCTCGTCATGCACGCGACCCCCGGCAGCCCGCTTGATCCCGTGGCGGAAGGCGCGAATCCGCTCTCGCCCGACGCGCAGAAGAATCTCGCGGCGGCCTACGGGCTGGACAAGCCGCTGTGGGAGCAGTTCGTCATCTTCGTGGCCAAGGCCCTTCAGGGTGATTTCGGCCAGTCTTTCGTCTACAAGACGCGCACGGTGACGGAGATCCTCAAGGACGCCTTTCCCGTGTCGCTGCTCCTCGGCAGCATGGCCCTCGTCCTCGCCGTGACGGGAGGCGTGACCCTGGGCGTGCTCGCCGCCGTGTACCAGAACCGCTCGTGGGACTACGTGTCGGTGACCGTGGCCACCCTCGGGGTGAGCGTGCCCAACTTCGTGCTCGCGGTGTTTCTGATCGTGCTCTTTTCCTTCGTGCTTCCCATCTTTCCCACCGGCGGGTGGGGCGAGCCCAAGGACTGGGTCCTCCCCACCGTGACTCTCGCTCTCGGTCCCATGGGTATCATCGCCCGCTTCACCCGCTCCAGCATGGTGGAGGTCATTCGCTCCGACTTCATTCGCACCGCGCGGGCCAAGGGGCTCGCGGAGGGGCCGGTCATCCTCAAGCACGTGCTCAAGAACGCGTGCATTCCCGTGGTGACGCTCCTCGGCCCGCTCTTCGCCGCGGTGGGCACCGGCTCGTTCTTCGTCGAGTCGATCTTCCGCGTGCCGGGGATGGGACGCTTCTTCGTGCTCTCCATGACGGGCCGGGACTACCCGATGATCATGGCCGTGGTCCTGCTCTACGGGGTCTTCCTCACCTTGATGAATCTCGCCGTCGATCTTCTCTATGGCTTTATCGACCCCCGCATCCGGTACTAGTCTCGACGTTTCGGAGATCGTGGCGGCCGCGCCCTCGGCCGCGACCACCAGCCTGTGGCGCGATGCCTGGCGCCGTCTCCTCCGCAACAAGCTCGCGGTGGTCGGCGGGGCCACCGTGGTGCTCCTCTGTCTCGTGGCCATCCTCGCCAATGTCCTCGCCCCGCAGTCCTACACCAAGGCCAATTTCGGGAACATCTACGAATTCCCCAACCGCGAGTTCCCGCTGGGCACCGACCAGCTCGGGCGCGACGTGCTCTCCCGCATGATCTACGGGGCTCGCGTGTCCATGCTCGTGGGCCTGGGCTCGCAGGTGATCGTGCTCCTCATCGGCGTGCCCCTGGGCGCGGTGGCAGGATTCGTGGGCGGGCGGACAGACATGTTGATGACCCGCTTCATCGACGT
>DASYQB010000223.1:0-2961 GCA_036005985.1 Candidatus Methylomirabilota bacterium
TGAGCCGCTCCTTGCCCTCGGGCGATTTCACGAAGACCACCCGCATGGGGCAGCAGTTGGCGCTGGTCGGCCCCATCTTCGCCATCTCGTAGACGCGCTGGAGCAGCTCATCGGGCACCGGGCGCGCCAGCCACACGGCATTTGTTCGCGCCCCTTCGAAGATCTCCTTCGTGTCGGTCATGTATCCTCCGCGGTCAGGATCTGGATTGAGGGTAGAGCACGTAGCGGCGCTTGGTGGCGACGGGGCGAAAGCCCATGGCCGCGTACATGGTCTGGGGCGTGTCGGCGGCGTCGGCCACGATGACCTCGCCCCCGCCCCTCGCGCGCGAGAGTCGGCGACGCAGTGATGGATCAGCGCCGTCGCGATCCCCCGGTGACGAAACGCGGGCTCCACGAAGACGTCCTCCACCTGGCCCACGCCGTCCACCTCCCACGCCGACGCCATGCCGCGCGCCGCTCCGTCGACGTAGGCGAGCCACTTGCGGTCGGGAGGCGTCTTGAGTCGCGCCACGAGCGCAAGGCGGTCGCCCACGCCGGGCAAGGGAGCGAGACCGATCTTGGCCCGGGCCTCCGCCCAGTCCAGCCGCTTGAGCCGATCGGCCTCCGCCCAGCTTCGCTCGTCAGCCGCCATCACGGGCTCGGCCACCTTCGCCCGTCCCTGGAGATCGCCGGTGAGCACCATGAGCACGAAGGCCCGGGGCTCGTAGCCGTCTCGAATGAGCCGTGCCTCGAAGGCAGATGGCGTGCCGAGATCCACCTCGAAGCAGCGATGCGGGCACCCGGCAAACTCACGCTCGGCCCGCTCGAGCAAGCGATCGATCGCGTCGGGCGTGCCCGCGGTCACCGAGCGCACGTAGTTGGCCACGTGAATGTCGGGAAGGGCTGGATTGCGGATGAAGACGGCTCCCTCGGCCTCGAAGGCCCGGTGACCGAGCGCCTCGTGCACCTGGTCGACGCGGACGGCGGCCCGGCCCCAGTCCGTCATGTCAGGCGCGGCGGAGGAGACGGAGCGCTTCATCGTGCAGGAGGCCGTTGCTCGCGAGCACCGAGCCCGCGTAGATGTCGGGCTTGCCCTCGAAGTCGGTGAGACGGCCGCCTGCCTCCTCGATGAGGATCTTCATCGGCGCGGCATCCCACGGCTTGAGATCGGCCTCGGCGTAGAGCTCGCCCTTGCCCGCGGCGACCAGGCAATAGCCATAGTAGTCGCCGAAGCCGCGCTGGCGAGACGTCGCGTCCACCAGGCGAACGAACCCGTCCCAGTAGCCGATGTTCTTGATCAGGTTGAGGCTCGAGTGCATCAGCATCGCGTCCTTGAGGGCAGGACACAGGGACACGCGGATGCGCTCGCCGTTGGCCCACGCTCCCTCCCCCTTGCGCGCCCAGAAGAGCTCGCCGGTGACCGGGTTGTGTACCACCCCCGTGGTCACCTGTCCTTCCTCCTCGAGGGCGATGAGCACGGCCCAGATGGGAATGTGGCGGACGAAGTTCTTGGTCCCGTCGATGGGATCGATGATCCAGCGATAGGACGTCGAGCCCTCCTCGCCGAATTCCTCGCCGAGGAAGCCCGCGTCCGGCGTGGCCCGGGCAAGAATGCCGCGGATCGCCTGCTCCGCCTCCCGGTCGGCCTGGGTCACGGGCGTCTGATCCGCTTTGATGGTCACCTCGAAGCCGTCGCGATAGTACTTCATGGCGATCTCGCCGGCCGCGCGCGCGGCCTCGAGGGCCGCGGTGACCGTGGGATGGGTCACGCCCATTCGCCTCGCTCCTCCAGCACCGCCTTGTAGACACGGAGCGCTTCCACCACCACCGGCATGCCTCCATACGTCACCTGCTGGAAGATCACCTCGGCGACTTCCTGCCGGGTGGCGCCGACATTGAGCGCGGCGTGGATGTGCGCGTGCACCTCGCGCTCCCGGTTGAGCACGGTGAGGGAGGCCACCGCGCAGAGCTCGCGCTGCTTCTGGGAGATCACTTCGCGGCTGTAGAGCTTGCCCGTGAAGAACATCGAGAGCTCACGCGCCAGCTCCTTGTCGATCTTCTTCCAGTCCTCGAATCCCACGCCGTCCTTGAGGGTGTGGAAGAGCATCTTCGCGGTCTTCTTCGTCTTTTCCTTGAGCGCCTCGTCCATGGGCCCTCCTGGACCGGTTCGAGCGTGATGACACGCTGACAGGCCACTCCTCTTTAGAGTTGACTTGTCACGCCCGGGGCCACTAGCGTAGGAAGGAACGGACCCGCGCGGCGTCGTCATATTCACCCAAGACCCGACGTCTCTCAAGGAGATTCTCATGGCCGTCACCATCGAGCGGTACTGCGCTCCCGGCGTCTTCGACGCGCCCACCTACTCGCAGGGCATCAAGGTCACGGGCGCTCAGACCATCCTCTTCCTCGCCGGCCAGGTTGCCTACGACGACAAGGGCCTGCCCGCCCACCGCGGCGACATCGTGGCCCAGGCGCGCGCCGTCTTCCGCTCGATCAAGGCGCAGGTCGAGGCGGGCGGCGGCACCATGGCCTCCATCGTCAAGATCAATACGTATCTCACGGACGTCCGCCACCGCACCGAGGTGGCGCCGGTGCGCGAGGAGTTCTTCGGCAAGAAGAGTCCCGCCTCCACCATGGTCGGCGTGACCGCCCTCGCCCACCCCGACTGGCTCATTGAAGTCGAAGCCATCGCGGTGATCTGAGGCCGCCGATCGTGAACGACATCAACCCGTACATCTTTCGGGCGTACGACGTCCGCGGCAAGGTGGGAATCGACATCACGCCCGAAGTCTTTGTCGAAGTGGGTCGGGCCTACGGCACGCTCATTCGCCGGCGCGGCGGAAAAAGCGTGGCCCTCGGCATGGACAATCGCACCACCTCGCCGCCCCTCAAGGAAGCCTTTGCCACGGGCGCGCTTTCCGCCGGCCTGGACGTGGTGGACATCGGCGTCAACCACACGCCCCTCCTCTACTTCGCGGCCGC
>DASYQB010000224.1:0-5548 GCA_036005985.1 Candidatus Methylomirabilota bacterium
AAGCGACAGCGAGGGGGCAAGATCGTCAACATCTCGTCCATCGCGGGCCGAGGGATCAGCGCGAGCAGCAGCAGCGCCTATGCCGCGGCCAAGGGCGGTATCATCGCGTTCACCAAGAAGCTCGCGCAGGAGCTGGGGCCATTCGGTATCACGGTGAACGCCATCGCGCCCAGCATGACCCTGACCGAGCGCATCCGGCCGCGCTGGGAGCAGCGATCGATGGAGGAGCAGGCGCAGGAGGTGTTCCGCACGCCCCTGCGTCGCATGGCGGAAGCCCGCGACCAGGCGAAGGTGATCTGTTTCCTCGCCTCGGCCGACGCGGACTTCGTCACCGGCGTCACCATCGACGTGACGGGGGGCATCTAGGCGGCCGAGCGAGCAACCAACACGACCCCGAACAACTCTAGAGGACCCCGCAGGGCCGGCGCCCCCACCACGACGTCCTTCCATCCGCACTTCGGCTGGCGGGAGACGCCCGACAGAGGGATGCCCCTCGTGATAAAGTACACGGCACCGCGCGAGGAGTGAGGCTTCCATCCATCGAGAGGAGATTGCCGACATGGCCGACACAGCTCTCCAGATCCCGTCGCTGAAGGACAAGGTGTCGCCCGAGGAATGGGCGGTGCGGGTGGATCTCGCCGCCTGCTACCGGCTGGTCGTCCGCTACGGATGGGAAGACCTGGTGTTCACGCACATCACGGCCCGGGTCCCCGGGACGCAGGACCAGTTCCTCATCAATCCCTACGGCGTGTTCTTCGACGAGATCACCGCCTCGAGCCTGGTCAAGATCGACCAGGAGGGACGAAAGCTGGACGACTCGCAGTTCTCCGTGAATCCCGCGGGCTTCATCATCCACAGCGCCATTCACGGGGCGCGCCACGACGCCAAGTGCGTCCTCCATACGCACACCGCGAGCGGGGTGGCGGTGTCGACCCAGCGGGCGGGCCTGCTCCCGATCTCGCAGCATTCCATCTCGGTGCTGGCCAGCCTGGGCTATCACGACTTCGAGGGCCCGGCTCTGCGTGACGACGAGAAGCCGCGTCTCGGGGCGGATCTCGGCGACAAGAGCTCGCTCATTCTCCGCAACCACGGCCTCCTCACGGTGGGGGAGACGGTGGCGGAGGCGTTCGTGAACATGTACTACCTCGAGACCTCGTGCGCCATCCAGGTGCGCGCGCAGTCGGGGGGCGGGGAGCTCATTCCCGTGCCCAAGGAAGTGATCGACGACTCCTACGCGCGGATGCAGAGCGCGGACCGTCCGGGCGGTACGCGGGGCGGACTGGTGTGGCCGGGACTGCTGCGCCGGCTCGATCGTATCGATCCCTCGTTCCGTAGCTGATCGCCTGACCCGGACCAGCATGGCTCTCGGAGACACCGCGGTCTCGATCGTCATCGACAAGCTGGCGGACGGGCCCCGTCCGCCCGTGGCGGCAGCGAGCGGCGCGTGGCCCAATGTCCTCCACACCCGCGTGGCCGACGTCGTGGCCAGCATGGGCCCGCCTCCGTGGTCGAAGCGGATCATCGCCGACGAGCGCCAGCTCGTCACCCTCATCGCGAGCCCGCCCGGAGGCGGCAATCGCCCGCACTGGCACCGCGAGTTCGACGAGTGGTGGGTCGTCCTCGCGGGACAGCTCGAATGGGAGCTGACGGGCGGGACCGTTTTCACCGCGACCAAGGACGAGATCGTGTGGGTGCCCCGCGGCACCGTGCACCACATTCGCAACGTAGGCGACGGGCTCTCGCTGCGCCTGGCCTGCGCCATGCCGCCCGCCAACCACTACTACAGCCCGTGCGAGCAGTGCGGCTACGCCGACGACGGCCCGCGCGAATGGTGCGCGTGAGCGGCCGCGTGTGGTCGGCCGGCCATAGGCTAGGAGGCTTTCCATGAAGGGACGGGTGGCGGTGCTGCGGGCCTACGGCGGGGAGTTCGACCTGCGGGAGTATCCGGTGCCGGAGGTCGAGCCGGGCGCCCTCCTCGTGCGGCTCACCCGGGCGGGAGTGTGCGGATCCGATCTGCACATCTGGCGGGGCGAGATGAAGGAGACCTACGGAGCGAGCCCGCAGGATCTGACCTTCGGCCACGAGATGTGCGGGCGCGTCGAGCGCCTGGGCGCGGGCGTCACCGCGGATTCCATGGGCCAGCTCCTGCGGGAGGGCGATCGCGTCACCTATCTCTACTTCTTCCCGTGCGGCCGCTGTCCCGTCTGTCTCCACGACGAGATGGGTAATTGCCCCCGCAAGGGCCGGGCGAACCGGGTGGCGGGAACGCCGCCCTATTTCAACAATGCCTATGGGGACTACTACTATCTCCGTCCTGGCCACTTCGTCTTCAGGATCCCCGACGAGATCTCGGACGACATCGCGACGCCGAGCAACTGCGCGCTCTCCCAGGTGCTCTACGGCCTGCGGCGGGCCGGGCTCCGCGCCGGGCATTCGGTGGTGATCCAGGGCGCGGGCGGCCTCGGCATCAACGCGGTGGCAGTGGCGCGGGACATGGGCGCCGACCGGATCATCGTGATCGACCGGCTGGCCGAGCGTCTCGAGCTTGCCCACGCCTTCGGGGCCGACCACACCCTGAGCGCCCTGGAGCTCGCTTCCGCGGATCGGCGGGTGGAGGCGGTGAAGGAATTGACGGATGGATTCGGCGCGGACGTGGTGGCCGACCTCGTCGGCTATCCCGACGTGATTCCCGAGGGGCTGCGCATGCTGCGGGGCGGCGGCTGCTATCTCGAGGTGGGCAGCATCGCGCCCGGCAACGTCTTCTCCTATGACGCGACGGCTCTGGTGCGCGGCAACGTGCGCTTCGTGGCGACGTCCAACTACTCGCCGTGGGCGCTCGAGCAGTCGCTCGCCTTCCTGCGCCGCAATCTCCAGCGCTTTCCCTTCGAGCGTATCGTCTCGCACGTGTTCCCGCTCGAGCGCATTTCCGATGGATTCCGGGAGGCAGACTGGCTCCAGCACCAGAGCGGCTCGAGCCACATCTCGCGCGCCGCCATCTCCATGGGATGAGGCGCCGCCCCCTCACCCTGCCCTCTCCCCCTCTGGGGGTGAGGAAATTCGCCGTCGGGGTCGTGGTGCTGTTGGCGCGTCTCGTCGCCTCGGGTGGAAGAGCCCGCCCTCGCATTGATTCCCTTTTACCCGTACTCTGCCCCGTATGAAGATCTGCGCCTCAAGCCGTGAACCGCATCCAGGGAGGATGACCCCATGAACTACACGCGCATCTCCGCCGACTGCCACATCGATCTCCCCTGGATTCCGCCCGATCTCTTCACGGCGAACGCCACCGCCTCCATGAAGCCGCGCATGCCCTTCGTCACCGACGGGCCGGACGGGCCCTACTGGACGAGCAAGAACGGCACGTCCTTCGGCCTCATGAACGGAGTGGGCCCCGCCGGCGCGAAGTACGTTCCCGGCATGCATCACCGGGTGGACATCATGGCCAACACCGGACTCTACGAGGACGGCAAGAAGGGCATCCGCCGCCCATCGGATCCCGTGCTACGTGCCAAGGACATGGACCGCGACGGGGTGCAGGCGGAGGTGCTCTACGGGATCCTGGGCGCGGCGACGCGGCTCGACGACCACGAGGCGGCCACGGAGATGTTCCGCATCTACAATGACTGGCTCGCCGACTTCATCCGGCACGACCCGGACCGATACATCGGCCTCGCCTGCCTGCCCTACGGCGACATCGACGCGGCGGTGAAGGAGATCAAGCGCGTGGCCGGCTCGGGAGTGCGCGGGGTCGAGCTGTCCTGCTCGTGGGACATGGAGCCCATGTGGCATCCCATCTGGGAGCCGCTGTGGCAGACCGTGAACGAGGTGGGGCTGCCCCTCCACTTCCACACCTTCCCGGCCCTCTCGCCCGATGTGCTCGAGAAGCAGAAAGGCCTGACCAGGCGCGCCGCCTTCTTCACCGTGGTGTCCGCCTTCCAGATGAACCTCGTGAACATTCTCGCCGCCATCGTGGGGGCGGCCGTGCTCGAGCGCTATCCCCGCGTGCGCATCGCCTTCGGGGAGAGCGGCATCGGCTGGATCCCCTACGCCCTCGACCGCATGGACTTCGAGTGGGAGGACCGCTTCCACGATCTCGGGCTCAAGATGAAGCCGAGCGACTACTGGCGCCGGCAGTGCAAGGCGACCTTCCAGTTCGACCGCATCGGCACCAAGCTCATCGACGACATGGGGGTGGAGACGCTCATGTGGGGCTCCGACTACCCGCACGGCGATGGGGTGTGGCCGGAGTCGTCCAAGTACATCGCGGAGCAGTTCGGCCATCTGCCCGCCGAGGTGACGCACAAGATCACCTGCGAGAACGCGGGGAAGTTCTACGGCCTGATCAAGTGAGCCCGGCGCCCATGAAGATTCTCTTCGTCCCCAACCTGATCGTCTCGTCGCTGAGTGACCAGGACCGCGCCAACATCCTCGAGGCGGCGGGCCCCGGCTCCCGCCTCGTCGAGGTCAAGGACAGCGCCGCGCAGCGTCGCGAGCTGCCGGACACCGACATCATCTTCGGGCGCGTGCACGCCGACAACTTCCATCTCGCCAAGCAGATCGTCTACTACCACTCGATCGGGGCGGGCGTCGACAATATCCTCACCACCGAGCTCGTGAACCATGCCGTGCCTCTGGCCAGCGAGAAGGGCGACGTGGGCATTCACCTCGCCGAGCACGCGTTCGCGCTTCTCCTCGCCCTCACCCGCGGCCTTCATACCGCCATCCGCACTCCCGACTACGAGCTGCGCGAGCCCATCCGTGTCCATCAGCGAGAGCTCTTCGACACGACCATGGGCATCGTGGGCTTCGGAGGCACGGGGCGTGCGGTGGCGAAGCGAGCCGTGGGCTTCGGCATGCGGGTGCTCGGGGTGGACATCGAGGACGTGGCGCCGGAGCCGGGTGTCGAAGCCATCTGGCCCGCCGACCGTTTGCCGGACCTGCTGCGCGCCGCCGACGTGGTGGTGATCTGTCTCCCCCTGACCAAGGCAACTCACCATCTCTTCACGCGGGAGCGCTTCGCCCAGATGCAGCGGCACGCCATCATCATCAACGTCACGCGGGGCGAGATCATCCGGGGCGAGGACGTGCTGGCCGCCCTCGAGGAAGGGCTCATCTGGGGCGCCGGTCTCGACGTCACCGATCCGGAGCCGCTCCCCAAGGACCACCCACTGTGGCGGCACCCGCGCGCGATCGTGACTCCCCACACTGCGGGTGGCTCCCCGCGCCGCGCCGGCCGGGTCATCGCCACCTTCTGCGAGAATCTTCGCCGGCGCCGCGATGGCCGGCCTTTGCTGGCCCTCATCGACAAGCAAAAGGGCTACTAGCCTCAGCTATCCGCGAACGCACCAGTCTCCACGGGGCGGGTGGCATCGGGGGTGCCCGCTGCGCGGCGGGCGGAGTGGGCCCTTCGCGAGTGCGCGCAGCCCGCAGGGCTGCGATTCACGAAGCGTAGGGTGGCGAAGCCCGTTGCGCAGCGGGCACCCCCGATGACAGGACCCGCCCCGCCTCGCGCTCCTGACGTTTCGAACAGAAGGGCTACGACGGGCGGACG
>DASYQB010000225.1:0-5907 GCA_036005985.1 Candidatus Methylomirabilota bacterium
GAAGACGATGAAGGTGACCACGGTGGCCACCACGAGCACCCACGCCATCCACAGGTGCCGGTGCAGCCGTCTGAGCTCCCCGATCATGCGTGGAGGATACGCTACGACTGCCCTTCGGTGACGAGGGCGGTGATCTGGAGATCCGGCGGCACGCCGGTGAGGGTGAAGCGCACCACGTCGCCCACGCGGGCCCCCTCGAGGAGCCTGGCGTCCTTGACCTTGAAGCCCATGGTCATGCCCGCGGACATGAAGCCGGGAATCTCGTCGTGGGTCAGCACGAGCACCTGGATCTCGGGAATCACCGCCCGGACCACGCCCTTGACCACCCACGTCTGCTCGCCGCCGATCACCACCACGCGCTGGCTCTGGCTGAGCCGGGCCTCGAGTCGTGAAATTTCTCGTCCCCAGGCGAGCCAGCCCAGGAGCAGGCCCACCGCCAAGGCAAGATTGAGGAGGAGCACGGCCCGCCAGAGCTTCATCAGTGCACGTGCTCGTCAGGCGGCGCCGCGGGCGCCCGCTCCTGGTTGAGGGCGAGGATCTCCGCCACCAGCGTCTTGATGTCCGACCAGCCGGGACGGTCGCCGCCCGGTATCCAGCGCGCGCGGAGATAGCCGGAGCGGTCGATGAGGAACTCCATGTGGGTGGGCATGGCCGGATCGGGGCGCGCGCCCTCCGGCGCGAGGGTGCGACGGAAGAGGCCGTAGGTCGCGACGATGTCCGGGGCGCCTTCGGTGGCCACGGGGAACAGGATGCGGGGAGAGGCGCCGATGCGTGAAAGGATCTTTTCCTCGCCGTTCATGGGCACCGCGATGATGGCGGCATTGAAGCTTCTGAGCTCGCCGAACGCGTCGGCGAGCTGGACGAGCCGCCCCCGTGACGAGGGCAGGGTGAAGAGCACGAGGAGGACGGGCTGGCGCCCGCGGTAGTCCTTGAGGCTGGCCCGGGCCGGTCCGGTGGCGAAAGTGAAGTCCGGGGCGGTCAGGCGCGGGCGCTCGGGCTCGTCGAGGTAGCTGAGCCGGCGTGCGGCATTTCCCGCCGACAGCGCGCGGAGAAAGTTGATCAGGTCCCAGCGATCGTCCTCGGAGAGCGTGGCGCCGAACGCGGGCATGCCCTGCTTGATGCCGTGGGTGAGCCACCAGAACATGTCGCCCGCGGTGTGGTCGTTGGTATGCGGCGCCGTCAGGTCGGCAGGACGCGGGGTCAGGCCGGCACCGGCCGGGCCGTCGCCGGCGCCTCCCACCCCGTGGCAGGACGCGCACTGCGCCCGGTAGAGCTCCTGGCCGTGCGCGATGGAACCCGCGGTGTAGGGAATCGCCGAGCGCCGGTAGGTCGTCGGATACGCATCCACGGCGAGGAGCGGCAGGGCTTGCTGCGCTCCTGCCACGAGCAGGACCGCGGCGCCGGCCAGCCACAGCGAACGGCCGCGGCGCATGAGACAGCCGGCCACGAGGGCGAGGAGGCCGACGAGAACGACCTGGCTTCCGATGAGGACCTGCATCTTGACGCCCGGAACATTCCACGTCACGTCCGGAGCGAGGCGGAAGCTGAACGGCCAGAGAGGCGTCTCGTGACGGCCGGGTGGCGTGACGGCGAGCACCGCGGCCACCACCACGAGGGCGGATCCCACGAGCGCCTCGAGGGCCACGAAGCCCGCGAGGCGGCGCATGGCCGGCCTGCCCACCGCCGCTCCGTCCCCGCTCAATCGCGGGAGCACGCTCTGGCGGTTCCATCCCGCCAGGCCCAGCACGGGAATGAGCAGAGCCACCTTCAGCAGCACCAGCCGGCCGTAGTCGGTGCCCACGAGGCCGGGCACGCCGCCGACCTCGTTCCACGTATTCCACACTCCGGTCACCACGATGAGGATCATCACGGCGAGGGCCCACGCGGAGAAGCGACGCGTGGCGATGACGGCGAAAGGCCTCGAGTCGGCGCCGTCCTCACGCGACGCGGCGCGGAGGAGGAGGGCCAGGGCGGGGAGGGCGCCCAGCCATGCGCCCACGCCGATCAGGTGCGCAGCGTTCACCAGGATGGGAAGCGCGCGGCCCGGGTCCACACTGACGGCATGGCCCGCCCACGCCACGAGGCCGATGCCGACCCCGGCGAGAATCCCCGCTTCTATCCTCCACGCCAGCCAATCGGCGCGCGATTCCTCCCGTTCGCGGAACAGGACGAGTGCGGCCATCAGGAGGAGCAAGGCATGGCGGAGCAGCCAGACGGTTCCGTACTGGGTCGCTCCGAGAAGGCGGAGCCAGGCGTCGGCGCGGGCGAGGCTGTCCCCGCGCCCCGTCACCACCGTCACCTGCCAGCCTAGCGCCGCCACGCCCGAGAGCAGGAGGAGCAGGGCGAGCCAGCGCGTGGACGCGGCAAGGTATCGCTGCCACGCCCGCGCTGTCGGCTTGTCCGAGGGACCGGCGAGGAGGCTCATGACGAGCACGCCCACGATGAGGAGACCCGTGCCGGTGGACAGCGCGCGGATGGCCACGCCGAGCGGACTCATCGCGCCGCCTTGACCGTGAACGTGTACTTCGACTCGACGACATGACCGTCCACGGAGAGGACGCGGAAGCGCACGGTGTAGCGCCCCGGTCCGAGATGGGGCGTGCTCACGGACAGGAGAACGGGGTTGTTCTGATCGACCGCGGCATCGCCGCCGTCCACCCGCGTGCCCGCCTCGTTCCAGACTGACGCGGTCGCGTAGGCGGGCTCGAGCTGCTCGCTGAACCACATCTGTACGCGCTCGGGTGGCCGGGTCACCGTGGAGCGCTGACCCGGCTCCGATCGCACGAGAAGCGAATGCGGATGGGAAGGCGCGGGCAGGGCCATCAGCGCGCCGACCACCGCCATGGCCAGGATACGGCGCGGGCTCATTCGGCGTCGCGCCGTGATCCCATTATGAGCCGCCAGATGAGGGCGAGGAGCAGGACGGTGACGAAGGCGAGCCCGCCCGCGATCAGCGCGGTCACGAGGGGACTCATGGGTGCGGAGGCGAGCGGCCCGCCGTGATCGGCGTGGGCCGGCCGGGCGAGGAGGAGCACCGGGATCGCTGGGGCAAGGAAGAGGCGGACGGTGATCATCACGTCATTATAATGGGCCGATGGTTGCTCCTGCCCGCTCGCGAACCCGCGCCGTCCTGTTCGATGCCGGCAACACCCTCCTTCGCATGAACTATCCCGCCATCGCTCGGCACCTCGCAAGCCGAGGCCACGCGGTGACGGTGGAGGCGGTCGAGGACGCGGAGCTCCGCGCCCGGGTGCGTCTCGACGCCGACCTCGCCCGCGGCGTCTCCACGGAAGGCCGCCCCGCCCAGGATCAATACACGGCGTATCTCATGGACGGCCTCGGCCTCACCGATGCCGGGGAGATCGAAGCCGCGGTGACCTTCAAGCGCGGCTACAACCCGCCCGCCGGTCTCTTCGACCGCGCCGATCCTGGCGCGCGCGCGGCTCTTCGTGAGGTGAAAGCAGCCGGTCTCGTGGTGGGGGTGATCTCGAACTCGAATGGCTCGGCCCACGCGCTGCTCCACGGCGCGGGGCTCACGTCAGAGCTGGACTTCGTCATCGACTCGGGCCTCGTGGGCGTGGAGAAGCCGGATGCGAGGATCTTCCGCTTGGGCCTCGAGCGGGCGGGGGTGGCCGCCCACGAAGCGGTCTATATCGGCGATCTCTACTCCATCGATGTCCTGGGCTCCCGCGCCGCGGGCCTGGCCTCCATTCTTCTCGATCCGCGCGGCTTCTGGGGCCCGCGTGACTGCGACACTGCCCGCGATATCGGCCATGCCATCGCGCTCATACTCCGCACCTTGGGAAAGGATCAGCCATGACTCGAGTGAAGATCTCGCCGCGCGCCTTCCTGGTCGCCCTCGGCGCCATCGCACTTCTCGCCGCGGGCGCCGTCGCGACCTGGACGGTGGCCACCGCACAGATGCACCAGCACCAGCACGGGGCGGAGCCGGCCAAGAGCGGCTGGCTCGTGAAGCTCGCTCCCGACGCCCGCCCCGCGGCGATCCAGCGGCAGCTCCGCGGCTTCGAGACCACCATGGCCGAGGTTGCCTATCGCTACGGGGAGATGTACTGGGGCGGGATCGATGGCAACTGGGACTACGCCGCGCACATGCAGGAGACTCTCGCCAAGGCCCTCGAGCTCGGCCTCGAGCGGTCGCCGCAGTATCGGCAGAGCGCGGATGCCTTCGTGCTCAAGACCGCCCTGCCCCAGGTGGGGGAGGCGATCAAGAAGAAGGACCTCGCGCTGTTCAAGCAGCGTATCGACGGGCTGCGGGCGGCGTGCACGAGCTGTCATGCGACGGAGAAGCACGCCTTCATCAAGATCGCCTTGCCTACGGTGCGGCGGAATCCACTCGAGAAACCTTAGCGCGAGGCGGGTGGGGGTCGGGGGGGGCGGGGGTGCGCGCCCCGGACCACGCTGAGTCGCAAACCGCTGGGCCACTCTGGCCCGCCACGAGATTTTGGTTCTTCGCTTCGGAGAAGCTCCCCAGAAGATACGGGCCCGGGGCGCGCACCCCCGCCCCCACCGACCCCCAACCGGTTACACTCACCTCCATGCGACGAATCCGCCCGGCACTCGCGGTCGTACCGCGTACCCGCGCAGCTGCATGAGCCGATACGAGCGGTTGGCCACGTTGGTGGTGGCCGCGTACTGGGCGGTTAGGCGGGGAGGACTATGAAGGGGTAACGGCGGAGGGCGGCGTAGACTTCGGTTTTCATGCGGTCGACGGCGGCGGTGCTCTTGCCCTCGAAGCGGAGCGTGAGATAGGGATTCGTGTTGGAGGCGCGCACGAGGCCCCAGCCGTCGGGAAAGAGGATGCGCACGCCGTCGATGTCGATGCTCTCGTAGCGGCGCTTGAAATCGACGGCGAGCTCGCCGATGACGGTGAACTTCTTGTCGTCGGGGCAGGGTGCCTTGAGCTCCGGGGTCGAATGGAAGTGGGGCAGCCCGTCGAAGTGGGCGGAGACGGGCTGAGGGTCCCGGGCGATCAGCTCGAGAATCTTGCACGAGGCGAGGATGCCGTCGTCCACGGCATACCAGTTCTCGCCGAAGAACATGTGCCCCGAGACCTCGCCCCCGAGCAGGATGCCGTCTTCGCGCATCTTGCGCTTCAGGTGCGAGTGGCCCGTCTTCCACATCACGGGCTGGCCACCATGGGCGAGCACGTCGTCGACGAGGGCCTGGGAGCACTTGACGTCGAAGACTACGGGCGCGCCCGGATGGCGCGTGAGGAGGTCGCGGGCGAGGAGAGCGAGGATGAGGTCGGCCTCGTGGCGCCGCCCGCGCTCGTCGACCACCCCCACCCGATCGGCGTCGCCGTCGTAGGCGAGCCCGATGTCCGCCCCCGTCTCGAGCACTTTGGCCACGAGGTCGCGCGTGTTCTCCTCCATCTCCGGATCGGGCAGATGGTTCGGAAAGGTGCCGTCGGACTCGCAGTAGAGCTCGATCACCTCCGCGCCCAGACGCCGGAGCAGCTCGGGGGCGAAGCTCCCCGCGATGCCGTTGCCCGCGTCCACCACCACCTTGAGCCGGCGCCCCAGGGTCACCCGCGCGGCGATGGCGTCGAAGTACTCGCGGCGCGGGCTTCGCTCCGTGCGGCGGCCCATGCCCACCTCGAAGTCGCCGCTCGAGATGGTGGCCAGGAGTCCCTGGATCTCGTCTTCGGTCAGGGGTGCCGCCCCCGCGTGCACCATCTTCACGCCGTTGTCGGAGACGGGGTTGTGGCTGCCCGTCACGGTGGCGCCCCCGTCGAGCTTCCAGTGGGCGGCCGCGAAGTAGAGGAGGGGCGTGTGGTTGACGCCGATGTCCACCACGTCCAGGCCGGCGGAAAGCGCGCCCGTGGCAAAGGCTTCCTTGAGGGGCGGCGAGGTGGTGCGATTGTCCATGCCGAGGGCCACGCTTTTT
>DASYQB010000226.1:0-4159 GCA_036005985.1 Candidatus Methylomirabilota bacterium
GCTCTCCTCGCCGAGCTCGCGACCCCGGCGGCTTGCCTCGTCGAGCCTTCACTGACCGAGCTCGCGGGCGCCCTCGCTCTCGCCAAGGCCTACATCGGAAGCGACTCCGGGGTGAGCCATCTCGCCGCCTGCGTCGGCACGGCCAGCGTCATTCTCTACCCGCCCGCGACGCTTCGGCGATGGGCGCCGTGGTCGTCCACCGCCGTCCCCCTCGGCGTGGGAGCGGAAGGAGCCGGAGCATGACCGCCGACCGCGAGCTCTGTGCTCCGCGACGCCGCTGGTGGGGCAAGTCCGCGGGACCACCCGAGGTGCGCCGCTTTCTCGCCGGTCCCCAGCCGCGTCTCTTCGAGCTCGCGCGGGCCATCCGGATCTTCGTCGAGTTCATCCGCGGCTTCCGCGCTCTGCACTTCGTGGGACCCTGCGTCACCGTATTCGGCTCGGCGCGTTTTCCGGAGAACCATCGCTACTACGAGCTGGCGCGCCAGGTCGGCGCGTGCCTCGCCCGCGACGGCTTCACGGTGATGACGGGGGGCGGTCCGGGCATCATGGAGGCGGCCAATCGCGGAGCACGGGAGGCGGGCGGGCGCTCCATTGGCTGCAACATCGAGCTGCCCACCGAGCAGGCGCCCAACGCCTACCTCGATCGCTGGGTCACCTTCAAGCACTTCTTCGTGCGCAAGGTGATGCTCGTCAAGTACTCCTACGCCTTCATCGCCATGCCGGGCGGCTTCGGCACGCTCGACGAGGTCACGGAGGCGGCCACCCTCATCCAGACGGGCAAGATCGCCGGCTTCCCCATGGTGCTCGTGGGCGTCGACTTCTGGAAGCCGCTTCTCGACTTCATGCGCGAGACCCTGATCAAGGAAGGCACCATCGACCTCGCGGACATGGACCTGCTCTTCATCACCGATTCTCCCGAGGTCGCGGTGGCCCACGTGCGCGACATCGGCATGAAGCGCTTCGGCCTCACCTACGAGCGGCCGATCAAGCGACGGTGGTACCTCGGCGAGTAGGGTAGAATCACAGGTGTCGGTGCTCGAGCAGGTGAAGCGACAGGAGGACACAGGCCATGGCGCATCCCAAGGTGAAAGAGCTCCGAGCCACCTCGGACAAGGCGTGGGCGCAGCTCCGGGCGCAGCTCCACGGCATGGAGCCGCACATGGACCAGAGCGACGGGCCCGGGCAGTGGACGACGCGGGAAGTGCTGAGTCATCTCCTCTTCGAGCCCGGATGGAAACCCGTCCCCGTGCTCAAGAGCTTCGCGGACAAGGACCTGCCTGTCATCGACATCCGGCCCGGCGATACCGACCTCACCCCCGAGCGCAAGACCATGACCCTCAAGCAGTTCACCGACGCGTTGGAAGGCCAGCGACGTGACGTCATCAACTATCTGGAAGGGCTGAGCGAGAGCGATCTCCGGCGCAAGGCACGCATTCCCCTCTTCAAGGAGATCAAGGGCGTCGACGAGATCGACATCCCCACCTACGTGGCGGCGCTGTTCGGGTATCACTGGAACGACCACGCGGGGCAGATCGCGAAGATCAGAAGGGCGGTGGGTCTGCCCGACGCGAAATAGCCTGGGCCGGCTACTGCCAGCCGATTACCTCGTAGCCCTTCTCCCGCAGACAGCGATCGACGAAGTTCTTGTAGACCGGGCTCGGCCCCGAGCTCTTGACCGCACCGTGGACCGCTCCCGCCGTCGCCCCCGTGGCTGCGCCGATGGCCGCGCCACGACCGGCGCCGCCTCCGGACACCGCTCCCGCCACCGCCCCCACGGCCGCCCCGCCCGCCCCGCCCACCGCGGTGTCCTTCCCGACTTCCTTGGCGGTGGCCGCGCCGGACGAGACATACTCGTCGGCCCGCTGCCGGCAGTGGGAGATGTCGGCCTCGGCCTGCGCCTTGCCTTCCGTCTCGAGCTTCGCATTCGGATAGAGCACGGGGCCTCGCGCGTGGGAGCATCCGAGTGCGAGCGTCACCGCCATCAGCAGTCCTGTCGCTACGCGGATACCATGCGGCATGAATGTCCTCCCGATGCTCGGACGCGCGCGGCCAGGATTTGTTCAGGCCTCACGGCCATAGTACCAGCGATGGAGTCGGGCCGGAGAGACCCCAACCATGTAGAGGAAGCGGAAGGCCCACATGAGGCCCATGGTGCGCAGCGCGCCTTCGCGCTCCCACTTCCGGGCCGACGTGGTCACGCGCGAGGAAAGAGCGGCAAGGCGTCCCCGTCGCTTGAGGCGACGGCTGAGCTCGATGTCCTCCATCAACGGAATGTCCGGATATCCGCCCATCGTCTCGAAGACATCGCGCCGGACGAAGATGGCCTGGTCGCCCGTCGAGATGCCGCTCGCGCGCGAGCGCAAGTTCATGAAGAAGGCGATCATGCGAAGCACCGGGCGACGGCTGTCGAAGCGGACATCGAAGCGTCCGCCGATCACCCTGGCATCGTCAAGGGCGGCCGAGACGACGCCGAGGGCCCCCTCGGGCAGCCACGTGTCGGCATGGAGGAAGAGGAGGATGTCGCCCCGCGCCGCGCGGGCGCCCGCATTCATCTGGCGGGCACGACCGCGGGGGCTCGTGAGGAGGCGCACGCCGGAGAACCGCGCGGCCACCTCGCTGGTCGCGTCGTCACTGCCTCCGTCGACGAGAATAACCTCGGCGCCGTCGGGGCGGGCAAGGAGATCGGGAAGCAGGCGCTCGAGGCGGTCGGCCTCGTTGAGCGCGGGGATGACGATGCTGATCAGGGGGCGACCCGGCCCGTGTCGTTGAGGCTCCAGTCGTAATCGAGGTAGGAGAGCCCCGCGTCGGTGAGAGCGCGAACCCTGCCCGCAACGTCGGCGGCGGCCTTGGCGCGAATGAAGGCCGCCACCCCACCCGAGCTTTCGAAGTCGCCGGCAAACCACTTGAAGATCGACGACACGCGGGCGGTTCTTCCATCGATCCCGGGCGCGAGGCCCTTGGTCGGGTTCCCGAGGAAGGCGGCGGCTTGTTCGTCGAGCTGGGCCCCCAGCCGGGTCGCCACGAAAGGCTCCGGGCGAAGATCGGGGCACGACAGCGATGCGCAGACGATGGCGAAGTGCACGCGCGGCTCCCGGAAGGCCTTGCGCAGGACGCCGTGCTCGATAGCATCGAGGGAGTACGGCGTGCCTCCCACCGCGCCGATACTTTTCTTCCAGATCGGTGAGAGCAGGCTGCCCCCGTCCTTGATGCTCGCGGTGGGGTACTGGTCCAGCACGGCCTTGATGGCGAGGAGATTGTACGCGTTGATCCAGAAGGCCTCGCGCTCGGCGTCGCTTCCCAGCGCTTCCACCCGGGTCCCCGCGAGCGTGGCGAGAGCCTCCGCGTAGGCGGGATCGGCCTTCACCGCCCGGTAGTCCACGAGGTTGAGCCTGATCCCGCCGATCTCTCCCGGCCGCACATGCGCTCTGAGCAGTCTCGCGTACGCGTCGTTGTCGGCGGCGACGGCGGGGAGCGCCCCCGCGAGGAGCGCGATGACGACGCACGGCTTCAAGAGCTCGCCGGCAAGCCGGCTCCGCCGGGCGAGCCAGCGCGGGATCAGCGAGATGAGCACGAGGAGCACGCCGGCGAGGGCGAGGTAGGCGAGGGTGCGCCGGACCCCGCGCCCTTCGCTGAGCGCGCCTCCCGCGAAGGTGAAGGCGGCGGTGCCGGGCAGCATACAGATCGCCGAGGCGATGACATAGGGCCAGAAGCCGATCCGTGTGATGCCATAGGCGTAGTTCTGGAGATTGAACGGGAAGACGGGCACGAGGCGCGTGAGCATGACGATGCGCCAGCCGTGCTCGGCCACCTGTCCATCGATGGTGGCGACGCGCGGGCTTGCCTGCACCCACCGCTCGACCGTGCTCCGCACGGCATAACGCGCGACGAGGAAGGCCAGGCTCGCCCCCACGGTAGCGGCGATCCAGACGTACGCAGTGCCCCACACGGGACCGAAGACCACGCCGCCCAGGACGGTCATGGGCAAGCCGGGCACGAAGAGCACCGCGGCGAGGACATACCCCACGATGAAGATGGCGGGGGCGAGCGCGCCGTAGCTCTCTATCCACTGCTTGAGGCGACTGAGGTTCTCGAGCCTGATCGCCTCCCCCACGCCCAGCGCCCGCGCGGCGACGATGCCCGCGGCAATGAGAGCCACCAC
>DASYQB010000227.1:0-1815 GCA_036005985.1 Candidatus Methylomirabilota bacterium
GTGTCCCGCGGGGAGGGCCCCCTGGCCCCGCCCGGCGCATTGTCGGCACATTCGTGACTCAGGACACTAGCGCGGCAGCGGAGGTCGCAGTGGTGCGCGCCGCTCGGCCGCGCTGGCTCCTGTGGCTCGGGGTCGGGCTGATCTGGGCCTTCCTGGGGGTATTCCTCGTCTATCCGCTGTGCCGGATCTTCTACGACGCGGTGTCGGACGAGGCGGGCCGCCTCACGCTGGCCAATTTCCGCGAGTTCTTCACCGATAGCTTCTACCTGCGCTCGCTCTGGAACTCGCTCGTCCTCGGGCTCGCGACGGTCGTGACATCCTCCGTGCTCGGCCTCGCCGTGGCGTTCCTGCTCGTGCGCTTCGACTTTTGGGGCCGGAGCCTGTTCAGCTATCTCACCCTGATCCCGATCATCTCCCCGCCGCTCGTCGGCGTGCTCGGCTTCACGTTCATCCTCGGGCGGGCGGGCACCGTCAACGTTCTCCTGATGGACACCTTCGACATGATCCGGCCGATCAACTTTCTGTACGGCCTCCATGGGGTCGTGCTGGTGGAGACGCTTCATCTCTTCCCGATGATCACGCTCAACGTCGTCGATGCTCTCGGCAAGATCGACCCCTCGCTCGAGGAAGCCGCCGAGAGCGTCGGGGCCCGGGCCTGGATGCGGCTCTGGACGGTGACCCTGCCGCTCACCACGCCGGGGTACGTCGCGGGGGCGCTCCTCGTCTTCATCTGGACCTTCTCGGACTTCGCCACGCCGCTGATTCTCGGTGTCCAGGATCTGCTCGCCGCCCAGGCTTACCTCAACATCGTCCAGTTCGTGGATCGGCGGATCTTCCGCATGGGCATCGTGATCTCCGTCCTGATGGTGCTGCTGGCCGTGCTCTTCCTGCTCGCCGCGCGGCGCTACGTCGGCCTCAAGGACTACTCGTCGCTCTCCTACTCGCGGATCGCGCGGCGGCGGCTGTCCGGTGTCGGCGGGGCGCTCGCCGTGGGGGGGCTCTCCCTCGTGATGCTCCTCTCCTTCATCCCGTACATCGGCGTCTTCCTCGCGTCGGTCGGCAAGGGTTGGGCGCTCACGCCGTTCCCCGTGGCCTTCACGCTGCAGTACTACGAGCGCGTGATCGTGGAGACGCCGAAGTACATCGTGAACAGCTTTCTCTACTCGGGGATCGCGGTGGCCCTCTGCATCGCCGTCGGCGTGCCCATCGCCTGGCTCCTCGCGCGCTCCACCGTGCCCGGACGGGGCGCGCTCGACGCGGTGAACACGCTGATCCTCGCCATTCCCGGCACCGCCATCGGCATCGCCTATCTCCGCGCCTTCCACTTCGAGCTGCCCGGCTTCGACCGCGGCCTCACGTCCTTCTGGATCATCATGCCGCTCGTGCTCGCTGTGCGCCGCCTCCCCTATACGGTCCGGGGCGCCTACGCGTCGCTCTCGCTGGTCCATCGCTCGATGGAGGAGGCGGCGGCGAGCGTGGGCGCCACCGGGCTCCGCTCTTTCCGGGACATCACCCTGCCGCTGATCTGGAAGGGGGTGCTCGTGGGGAGCTTGTTCTCGTTCATGACCTCGCTGCAGGAGGCCTCCGCCGTGCTGTTCCTCGCCCTCGGGGGCTGGGAGTCGATCACCAACGGGATCTTCGCCTTCTACATCGCGGGGAGCGCCAACGAGGCCGCCGCCCTGGGGGTCATCCTCATCCTCGTGGCGGCCGTCACGACGATCGTGGTCAACTGGATCGCGGACGCCCGAATGGGCGGCGTGTTCGGATGACCCGGGCGCGCGGCGGTTCAAAAAGAGACCCGGTTGTGATTCACTC
>DASYQB010000228.1:0-1968 GCA_036005985.1 Candidatus Methylomirabilota bacterium
CCGGCTCCTCTTCGGTGCGCGAATCTCTCTCGTGGTAGGGCTGACCGCGACGGCCCTGGCCGCCCTCGCCGGATCGTTCTGCGGCCTCCTCGCGGGCTTCGTGGGACGCTGGGTCGACCAGCTCATCATGCGCTCCATCGACACGCTGATGGCCTTTCCGTACTTCCTCCTCGCCGTGGCCATCATCGCCGCCCTCGGCCCAGGCCTCGTCAACGGCATGGTGGCGGTGGCCGTGGTGAACATTCCCTTCTATGGCCGCATCGTGCGTGCCACCGTGCTCGCGGTGAAGCAGACGGAGTACGTGGAGAGCGCGCGGGCCCTGGGCGTCTCCGAGCTGCGCCTGGCCCTGACCCACGTGCTGCGCAACTGCCTCGCCCCGGTGATCGTCGCGGTGACCCTCAACATCGGCGGTATGATCACCGCCCTGGCCGGGCTCTCCTTTCTCGGTCTCGGCGTCCAGCCCCCCACTTCCGACTGGGGCAGCATGCTGGCGGCGAGCCGGCAGTATCTCAACGTCGCGCCGCACGTGGCGGCGCTGCCCGGCATCGCGATCTTTCTCACCGTGCTGGGCTTCAATCTGCTGGGCGACGGGCTGCGCGATGCGCTGGACCCGCGCCTACGCTGAGGTGACCATGGCCGAGACTCCGGATCCCGAGACCGATTCCCTCTTCGAGATCGTGCGCCAGCGCTACGGCGCGCGGCTGACCGGCGAGCAGCTCGACGACCTGCGGAAGATCGTGCGCGGGCAGGTGGATGCGGCGCGGGCGTTGCGCGCGGTTCGGCTGACCAATGGTGACGAGCCATTTCAGCGGTTCGCCGCCTATCGGGCTGATGAGCCCCTCACCCTGCCCTCTCCCCCGAGGGGAGAGGGGAAACCATGAAGGCCGAGGTGCTGTTCAGACCGGTGCGCGAGCTGAGCGCGCTCGTACGGGCGCGTCAGGTCTCGCCCGTCGAGCTGGCGGAGTTCTACCTGGACCGGCTCGAGCGGATCGGTCCCCGATACAACGCGGTGGTCACCGTGATGCGCGAGCACGGGCTCGGGCAGGCACGGCGCGCCGAGGGCGAGATCGCGGCCGGCCGCTGGCGCGGGCCACTCCACGGCATTCCCTACGGGGCCAAGGATCTTCTCGCCACGGCGGCCGCTCCCACCACATGGGGCGCCGCGCCGTATCGGGAGCAGCGCTTCGACTTCGACGCCATGGTCATCCGGAAGCTCGAGGCGGCGGGGGCAGTCCTCTGCGCCAAGCTGGCCATGATCGAACTCGCAGGCGGCATGGGCTATCGCCAGCCCCACGCCTCTTTCTCCGGGCCCTGCATCAATCCGTGGGATGCGCAGGCATGGACGGGCGGATCTTCGAGCGGGTCCGGAGCGGCGGTGGCGAGTGGGTTGGTACCCTTCGCGATCGGATCGGAAACCTGGGGCTCCATTCTTTCCCCGGCGGGCTATTGCGGCCTCGCCGGGCTTCGCCCCACCTACGGACGCGTGAGCCGTCACGGGGCTATGGCCCTCTGCTGGACGCTCGACAAGCTGGGCCCGCTCGCCCTGACTGCCGACGACTGCGGCCTCGTCCTCGACGCCATCGCGGGTTCCGATCCCGACGATCCGACGGCGAGCGAGCGTCCGTATCGGTACGACGCGGCCAATGGCCGGAGCTTCCGCTTCGGCGTGATCAAGGGCGTGACGGAGGGATGCGAGGAGGCGGTGGTGGCGAACTTCACCCGCTCCCTGGAGACCGTCCGCAAGATCGGCACGGTAGAGGAGGTGACACTGCCTGAGCTGCCGTGGGAACAGATCACGCGGATCATTCTCCAGGTGGAGGCGGCCGCCGCCTTCGAAGATCTGATCGAAGCGGGAGGGATCGTGGAGCTGGCCGCCCCCGAAGTGCGATATACCCCGTACGCGCGCGATGTCATCCTCGCCAAGGACTACGTGAAGGCGCTGCGCCTGCGCGCGGTGATGGTGCGCGA
>DASYQB010000229.1:0-2809 GCA_036005985.1 Candidatus Methylomirabilota bacterium
TTGAGCACGGCGGCCGCAGCGCCCCGATAGCGCTCGAAGGAGAACTTCACGTCGTCGCCCGTGACGGGATCGCCGTTGTGGAAGCGGGCTTCCTTGCGGAGGACGAACTCCCACACGCGCCCGTCCTTGGACATGGTCCACGACTCGGCGAGGCTGGGGGCGTTGAGGCCGGCGGGCATGGGCTTCACGAGGGCGTCGTGGAGGGCGTAGAAGATCATGAAGGGCGTGATCTCCGCGTCCGTCTCCGCGGGATCGAGCCAGCGCGTGGCGAGGGTGACGTGGACGGCGAAGGTCATGGCGCCAGCGGGCTGGGCATGGGCCGGCGCCACCAGGAGGCTGGCCAGAGCGACCGAGCGAAGGATGTGTCGCCACCAGCGCTTCATCGCGCCTCCTTCTTGCGGGCTCTTGACGACTGGGGTGAGGGTGACTAGATCACCCCGTCGCGCCGGAGAGTCTCGATCTCCGAGTCTCCGTACCCGAGCAGCTTGCCGTAGATCTCCGCGTTGTGCTCGCCGAGCAAGGGCGCGCGCACCACGTCGGTGGGCGAGTCGGACAGGCGAACGGGATTGGCGGGCATGGGGTACTTGCCTCGCCGCGGGTGCTCGAGGTCCACGATGAAGCCGGTCTGGCGAAGGTGCTTGTCCGTGAGCACCTCCGCCGAGTCGAGCACGGCTCCGCACGGCACGCCCGCCCCCGCGAGAATCTCCAGGACCTCGTGCTTGGAGCGCTCGCCCGTCCACGCCTCGATCATGGCGTCGATCTCGTCCACGAACTGGACGCGGTCGCGCCGATCCGCGTAGCGAGGGTCGTCGCCCAGCTCGGGGCGGCCGACGATCCGCACCAGCGTCTTCCACATCTCCGCGGTGGCGCAGTGGATGAAGACGTAGTCGTTCGGGCCGCCGGGGCGGCAGCGGTAGATGTTCGACGGAGCGGCAGCCGCGGAGCGGTTGCCCTGGCGGGGCGCCGGCTTGCCCGTGGCATACGTCTCGCGCATGTGAATGCGGAGGAGGTTCACCACGGAGTCCTGCTGCGCCACCTCGACCTGCTGGCCCACGCCGGTGGCCTGCCGCTGGACGATGGCGGCGAGAATGCCGATGGCGGTGTGAAGCCCCGCTCCGGTATCGGCAAGGCCCCCGATGGCCTTGGTCGGCGGGCCGTCGGGCGAGCCGGTCATGCTCATCGCGCCCGCCATGGCCTGGGCGATCCACTCGAAGCTCTTGTGGTCCTCGTACGGCCCGCCGCTCGCGAAGCCCTTCACGGAGGCGGCGATGAGGCGTGGGTTAATGCGACGGAGCGACTCGTAGCCGATGCCCAGCCGGTCCATCACGCCCGGCCCCATGTTCTCCACCACCACGTCCGCCTGCTTCACCAGCTCCTCGAACATGGCGCGGCCGCGCGGAGACTTGAGGTTGAGGGTGACGCCCTTCTTGCAGGAGTTCAGGAGGAGGAAGAACCACGCATCCTCCCCGCGCTTGTCGGAAAGCGCGGTGCGGCCGGGCTCGCCGGTGGGCGGCTCGATCTTGATCACGTCGGCGCCGAGCCACGCGAGCATCTGGGTGCAGCTCGGGCCGGCTTCGTACTGGGTCAGGTCGAGGACGCGAATCCCTTCGAGGGCCTTGGGCATCGCTTCGCCTCCCGCCTACGTGGTGTACGCCGAGAAGCGCACGGTCTGCGCCCGCGCCTTGTCGTCGGTGATGACGTTGACCACCGCGGGCTTGCCCGAGGCGTAGGCCCGCTCCAATGCCGGACGAATGTCGTGCGGCTTCTCCACGAACTCCCCGTGAGCGCCCAGGTCCTGGGCCATCTTGTCGTAGCGCGTGTGGCCGAGGTTGCGCCCGGGCTTGGGCAGGGGGCGCGTCCACGGCGCATTCGCCGTCCAGCCACCGTTGTTACTGATCACCACGATGACGGGGATGTTGTGGCGCACGGCGGTGTCGATGTCCATGGCATTGATGCCGAAGGAGCCGTCGCCGTGGAGCACCACCACCTGGGTGTTCGGCTCGGCCACCTTGGCGCCCACGCCAAACGGCAGCCCCACGCCCATGCAGCCGAAGGCACCGGAGTTGAGGCGATGGCCGGGGGTGAAGGTGGGAATGGCCTGCCGGCCGAAGTTGAGGATCTCCTGGCCGTCCACCACCAGGATGGCGTCGCGGCGGAGGAAGTCGCGCACCTCCTTGCAGAGGCGCAGGGGATGAATGGGCGTGGCGTCACTCGACATGGCCTTGTCCTGCTCGGCGGACTTCTCGGCGTCGAGCACGCGGAGCTTGCCCGTCCACGCCGCATAGCGCTTGGGATCGATCTTGCCCTGCGCCTCCGCGCGGAGCTGCCCGAGCACGGCGCGCGCGTCGCCCGCGATGGGCACGTCCACGTCGCGGTTGTGGCCGAGCTGGGTCGGATTGATATCGACGTGAATGATCTTGAGGTCGGCGGAGAAGCGGGGCGGGCGCCCGAACTGGATGACCCAGTTGAAGCGCGTGCCCACCGCCAGCACCACGTCGGCCTCCGTGAAGGCCTTGCTGCGGGCGTTCAGGAAGGCGAGGTGGTGATCCTCGGGGATGAGGCCGCGCGAGATCGGCGTGGTGTAGAAGGGAATGCCGGTGGCCTCCACGAATGACTGGAAGGCGGCGGCGCCGTCGGACCACCAGACGCCGCTGCCCGCGATGATCACCGGCCGCTCCGCCTTGCCCAGCAGCGTGATGGCGTCCTTGATGGCGGCGGGATCGCCGAGGGTGCGCGGCGCCGGCCGCCACGCGGGGGGATAGACCACGCTCTCCTCCTCGATCTTCTCCCCGAGCACGTCGCCGGGCAG
>DASYQB010000230.1:0-2316 GCA_036005985.1 Candidatus Methylomirabilota bacterium
AGGGTTGCTCGAAAGAAGCGCGTTGCCCACGAGAAGCGCGGTGCTGACCGCGCCCATGATGACGAAGGCGACATAGGGCGTCTTGAAGCGGGGGTGGAGCCGGCCCAGAAGCGCCGGGGCCATGTGATCCTCGGCCGCGGCTGCGGCCACCCGGTTGACACCGAGGCTCCAGGTGACGACGTTGGCGATACACGCGTACAGAAAGCCGATCCCGAGGGCCAGGGTGAGCGCCGCCCCGGCCCTTCCCCACTGCTGGCCCAGGAGGGCGAGAGCGTCCCAGGTGCCCGTGAGCAGGCTCAGCTTCTCGAGCGGCACGACGAGGAGGATGCCGAGGGCCCCGAGCATATAGACGACGCAGATGATCGCCCCGGAGAGCAGCACCACCCTGGGCACGTCCTTCTGCGGCTCCTTCATCTCTTCGCCGGCGGAGCTCATCAGCTCGAAGCCCAGGGTGTTGTAGAGCAGGATGGGGAGGAACGCGAGACCGTCACTCCAGCTCGGAATGAACGCGCGGAGGCTGAAGTCGTTCGCCGGCATCTTCCCGGAGAACAGGAACTGAAGCCCCAGGGCGCCGAGGCCCAGGAAGATGGCGACCTTCACGACGGCTCCCAGGTTGGGCAGCCACTTCGAGACCTCGAGGCGCACGATGCCCACGCCGACGGTGAGCCAGGTCAGCAGGATGGCGATGCCCGCCTCGAGCCAGGTGGCCCCCGCCCCTTCGTCGAAGAAAGTCCCGAGGCGGCCCTTCAGGAAGATGCCGTGAAAAGTCCCCGCGAACACCAGGTAGACCGCGGGAATCCAGTAGGCGTTGTTGATCCAGTAGAGCCACGCGCACATCGAGCCCCAGCGAGGCCCGAGCCCTTCGCGCACCCAGACGTAGACTCCGCCCTCCCCGGGCCAGGCCGCCCCGAGCTCGGCGGTGACCAGGCCGTAGGGGAGGAAGAACACCACCATCGTGATCACCCACCAGGTGAACCACGTGACGCCCATGCTGGCCGCGGAGGCGAGAGAGTCGATGGTGAGGATCGCGCAGACCGAGAAGAGGAGGAGGTCGGCGCGGCCGAGGACGCGGTCGAAGGCTCGTTGCGGTTCGCTCACTCGCTCTCCTCGCCGCGAGAGCCGCGCTCGCGATCGGTTGGCGCGCCCTCGCGGGCACCGGGCCCGACGCGCGGGATCATATACTGGCCTCGTGCCCCGCACCGCGACGACCCATCGGCTCTTGGCGTCTCCGGGAGCGGCGGAGGAGCGCCGACTGCGGCGGGGGCTGCGGCAGGCTCCGGGAGAAGCCGCGCGATGGCTCCTCGGCAAGCGGCTCGTGCGGCGCCGAGGCCGGTCGCTCGTGGTTGCCCGCATCGTGGAGACCGAGGCCTATCTCGGCCAAGGCGATCCCGCAGCCCACTCCTTCCGCGGACGCACGCCCCGCACCGCGCCGCTCTGGGGATCGCCCGGCACCGTCTACGTCTACTTCGTCTACGGCATGCACCACTGCCTGAACTTCGCGGTGGACGAGGAGGGCGTACCCGGAGGCGTGTTGATCCGCGCCCTCGAGCCCCAGGGCAACGAGCTCGAGGCCGGGGCATGCCGCGGGCCCGGCCGGCTCTGCCGCGCTCTCGACCTCGACACGAGCTTTTCCGGCCGCCATCTGTTCGAGCCCGAGGCCGTCCTTACGCTTCGCGACGGGCCGCCGCCCCGGCGCATCGGGGTCTCGCCGCGCATTGGCATCCGGCTCGCGGCGGATCGCCCCTTGCGGTTCTTCGACGCCGAGAGCCCGGCGGTTTCCGGCGCTTGGCGGGCGCGCGCCGCCCGGGTAGGATCGGCGGCACCGTAGAAGCAGGAGCCCGCGGATGCTCACGGTTGTCGTCGCGCTGGCCGTTCTTCTCGCCGTCGGGCTGACCCTCGGGCTCGCCCCGCTTTTCCGCGCGCTCGTGTCTCTCCTCACTCTCGCCGTCTTCATCCTGATCACGGCTCCGTGGCTCTCGCGAGGCTCATCCGTCTCGATCGCGTGGAGATGGAGCGGCTCTCTGGCCCGCAGTTCGAGTTTCGGCTTCGGGTGACAGTGTTCTACTGGAAGGGGTGACGGCCCCGCCCTTCTCGGGGCAGGTCGGCATCGCACCTCGGCGCGCGCCGCGGCGCCTCCGTTGCCGTCGCGTTACAATCAGTGTGATGAGCGATGCGGACCGAAGCTCCCGGGCTCGTTTCCGTCAGGGTCGTGCAATTCTTCAAAAGACCCGATTGCAGCGTTCGGAGGCCGACATCACCCCGATCAGCGGCCCGGATGCCGTGGCCCTGGTGCGGCAGCTGACAGCAGAGAGCTGG
>DASYQB010000231.1:0-11387 GCA_036005985.1 Candidatus Methylomirabilota bacterium
TACCAGGGCCTCGCCCATCACCTGGTCGAGAGAGATCTCGGCGGTGGTGATGCCGTTCTTGAAGACGTGGAGCGGCGAGTCGATGTGGGCGCCGGTGTGGAGGCTCTGATGCACGCTCGACACCTGCCAGAAGCCGGGGCCCCGGTTGTGCGGCGTCACCTCGAGGCGCATGTTGGTCGAGGGCGGACTCATGGTGCTCGAGTCCACGGTGACGGAGAGATCGACGAAACGGCCCATGCGGTCCCCTTTCCAGGCGCCCAAGACTAGCATCGGCGCTCCGTGTATGCTATCCGTTCGATCCACTCCGGCGAAGGGAGCGTCCATGCGGCTCGAGGGGAAAGTGGTCATCGTCACCGGCGCGGCCAAAGGCATAGGCGCGGCCATCGTGGAGGCCTGCGTGCGCGAGGGCGCAAAGGTGGCCGCCCTCGACCTCGACGGTGGCGGCGCCGAGAAGCTGGCCGCCGCCCTGCGCGGGCAGGGCGCCGACGTGCTCGCCCTCTCCGCCGACGTGACACGATCGGCCGACATCAGCCGTGCCTTCGCGGCCGTGCGCGAGCGCTGGGGCCGCGTGGACGTCCTCGTCAACAACGCGGGAGGCTTCGCGGTGATCCGGGCCACCGAGGAGATCTCGGAGGAGGAGTGGAACGCTATCGTGGCCTCGAACCTCACCAGCGTCTTCCTCTGCTCCAAGGCCGTGCTCCCCATCATGAAGGGCCAGCACTACGGCCGCATCGTCAACCTCGCCTCCGTGGTCGGCCGCGCCGGTGCCGTCCGCGTCACCTCACACTACGCGGCGGCCAAGGCCGGGGTGATCGGATTCACCCGTCACCTCGCCCTCGAGGTCGGGGCTCACGGCATCACGGTCAACGCGGTGGCGCCGGGGACCACCGCCACCGAGCGCGTGCTCAAGGCCCGCACCCCCGAGGAAACGCAGCGGGTGGCCGAGGCCATTCCAGTGAAGCGGCTGGGCGAGCCGGGAGAGATCGCGGAGGCCGTCGTGTTCCTCGCCTCCGATTCCGCGGCCTTCATCAACGGCGCCACCCTCGATGTCAACGGTGGCCAGGTCATGGTGTGAGGGGATGAACGAGACACTCCTCGCGGAGGCCCGCCGCGAGCTCGGGCGGATGCCCGCCATGCTCGACGGTCTCGTCAGCGGTCTCGACACCGAGAGTGCGCGCACGCGCCCGGCCCCGGCCGAGTGGTCCCCCGTGGAGATCGTCTGCCATCTGCGCGACGAAGAAGCGGAAGACTTCGGGGCCCGGCTTCGCGTGATCCTGAGCGGGACGGGCGAATTCACCCGCATCGCCCCCGAGCGCTGGGCCGAAGAGCGTCGCTACCGCGAGGCGAACCTCCAGGAGGCGCTCGAGGCGTTTCACTCCCGTCGCCAGGCGAGCCTCGAGCTGCTCCAGTCCGCGGCCCCCGAGGCGCTCGGCGCATCGCGCTCCCTCGGCCGCTTCGGCCTGCTGTCGGGTCTCGATCTGGTGGCGGCGTGGGTCACCCACGATCGCCTGCATCTGGCGCAGCTCGCGGGGACGCTCGCTCGCGTCTGGGCGCTGCGCTGGGCGCCCCTGCGCGCCGACTACGCCGGCCCCATCCCCTACCCGGTGGAGGCTCAACCCTGAGGAAGACGGACCACGCACCTTGCCCGCGGCGCTTCCTCTCGCAGGCGCTCAGCCCCAAACGGCTTCCCTCCGGATCGAGAGCCCACCGTATACTCGGCCCGCAATGTTGACGTGCACGGGTTGCGGCTTCGCGGCCTCCGCCGACTTCGCCTTCTGCCCGAAGTGCGGGCGCCCCCTGCCCAAGGCGTGCCCTTCCTGTGGCACGTCGTCGCCCGCCGACTTCGCCTTCTGCCCGCGCTGCGGCACGAGTCTGGGCACTCCCGCCCAGGCCCCCTCGGCGCCGCGCGAGGTCGCGAGGCCCGCTGCTCGCGAGCAGGACGAGCCCGAGGACCGCCGCCCCGCCACCGTGCTCTTCGCGGACCTCGCCGGCTTCACCGCGATCAGCGAGCGCCTGGATCCCGAGGACGTACGTGCCTTCCAGAACGATCTGTTCCGCGAGATGGCGGCGGGCATCGAGCGCTACGGCGGATTCGTGGAGAAGTACGTGGGCGACGCCGTCATGGCCGTGTTCGGCGCTCCCCGCGCTCACGAGGACGATCCCGAGCGGGCGCTCCACGCCGCGCTCGATCTCCACGAGCGGGTGGCCACGCTCAATGCGGGCTGGGCGGGGCGCTTGGGCCGCGAGGTCGCGCTCCACGTCGGGGTCAATACCGGGCGCGTCGTGGCCGGCCATCTCGGCGGCCAGAGCGCGGCGTACGCCGTCACCGGCGACACGGTGAACACCGCGGCGCGGCTCCAGTCAGCGGCCCCGGGCGGGCAGACGTTCGTGAGTCACGGCACGTATCTCCTCACGAGGCACGCCTTCCTCTTCGAGTCCCTCGATCCGCTGCCCCTCAAGGGCAAGGCCGAGCCCGTGCCTGTCCATCGCCTCGTCGGCGCCGCGGCCCGCCGCCGCTCTGCCCGGGGTCTCGAGGCCGAGGGCCTCGCCGCGCCGCTGATGGGCCGCGCGGAAAACCTCGCCACGATGCTCGAGGCCTTCGAGCGAGCGGTGGCCGGACGCGTGCAGGTGGTAAGCCTCCTCGGCGACGTCGGCACCGGGAAGTCACGCCTTCTCGCGGAGTTCCTCACCCGCCTCGAGGTCGAGGGCCGGCTCACCGGGTCCACGGTGCGGCAGGCCGCCTGCTCCTCGCTGGGCGAGCCTCCTTACGGCGTCGTCGCGGCCTTCTTACGGGAAGCCTACGGGATCGCGCCCGAGGACTCGCTGGCCGTGGCGCGCGAGAAGATCGTGAGAGGGCTCCAGGCCCTCGGGGCTCCGCCGGATGAGGCGGCGGGGGTGACGCCGATCCTCGGCTATGTCCTCGGTCTCGAGGTCGCGGGGAGGCTGCCCGACGTCGACCCAGAGACCGTGAAGCGGCAGATCCTGCTCCTGCTGCGGATGGCCGTCGAGCGGCGGCTGCTCCAGGGCCCGCTCCTCCTCGTGGTCGAGGATCTGCACTGGGCGGACGCCGCCTCGATGGCGGGGCTCGAGATCCTTGCCGACTGGCTGGTCGATCGTCCGCTCATGTTCGTGCTCACGTCCCGGCCGGCCGCCGAAACGCGGGCCATCGCCCCCTCGCGCGCCACGCGTACGACGGTCCGCCTCTCGCCGCTCGATCCGGAAGAATGCAGCGCGATCCTCGAAGCCTTCTTCGGGCCGGCCTTGGCGGGTATCCCGACCCCATTCAGAGATGTGATCGTGAAGCGGGCGGGAGGCAATCCCTTCTATCTGGAAGAGATCGTCCGCGATCTGATCGCCACCGGCGTCCTCAAGCGGACCGACGAGGGCTGGGTGTTCAACGCCGCCGCCGCCCCCGCGGACGTGCCCACGACCCTTCAGGGGGTGCTGCTCGCCCGGATCGATCGCCTCCCCCCGATGGTCCGGCGGGTGCTCCAGGACGCAGCTGTCCTCGGCCCTGTCTTCGAGCCTCGCGTCCTGCGCGAGGTGACGGCCGATCCCGCCGGGTGCGAGACGGCCCTCGATCACCTTCGCGGCGCCGAGCTTCTCCAGCAGGGATCCGCCGACCGTCCCCTGGCGTTCACGCACGCCCTCGTCCAGGAGGTCGTCTACCAGAACGTCCTCGTGCGGCGACGGGCCGAGCTGCACGGGCGCGTGGGGGAGGTGCTGGAGCGGCTCCGCGGTGAGCAGCCTTTGCGGCTCGAGGATCTCGAGGCGCTCGCCCATCACTTCGGCCGGAGCGAGCAGAAGCTCAAGGGCGCGCGCTACATGGTGGCCGCGGGCGACTGGGCGCGAAGCATCTATGCCAACGACGATGCCATCCGACACTACGAGATGGCGCTCGAGACACTCCCGCCCGGAGAAGTCGTCGAGAGGGACCGGCTCGCCGTGCGCGAGCGGCTGGGCGATCTCCGGGGCCTGGCCGGGCGTCGCAGCGAGGCGGCCGAGCACTACGAGACGGTGCGCCGCGCGGCCGAGGCGAGTGGTGATGCCGCCGTCGCAGCGCGCCAGTGCCGGAAGCTCGCCGGCCTCTACTGGGAGGCCGGCGAGCGGGACCGGGCCCAGGCCAGTCTCGACACGGGTCTTCGCCTCCTCGGGACCGATACCGAGGACATCGAGCTGGCCCATCTCTATCAGGAGATGGGGCGGCTCGCCTTTCGTAGTGGGGACAACCAGCGCGCGGTGGAGTGGGCCGAGCGCGCGCTGGCCCGGGCCGAGCAGGCCGCGGACAGTGCCGTGGCCGAGACGAAGAAGGACGCGGCTCTCGCCGTCGCGCACGCCCTGAACACTGTCGGAGTGGCGCTGGCCCGGCTGGGCGATCCGGTGGGGGCGGTCGCGCGCATCGAGCGGAGCGTGGCCGTGGCCCAGGAGCAGGGCCTCCTCAACGTGGCCTGCCGCTCCTACGCGAACCTCGGCGTGCTCTACTCCGAGCTCGATCCCGGCCGGTCGATCGAGACCTGCTTGACCGGACTCGAGACGGCGAGAAAGATCGGCGATCTCGGGTTCCAGTCGCGTCTGTACGCGAACCTCGCCGTCGCTTACTGCGCCTTGACCGATCGCTGCGACGAGGACGGGGTCCGCGCCGCTGAGGCGGCCATCGATCTCGACCGGAGGCTCGGACAGATCGATCATCTCGCCGTGCCGCTGATCGTGCTCGGCCAGATCTACCAGTGCCACGGCGAGCCCGACCGGGCGCTGGCCTACTACCACGAGGCGCTCGGCCTTGCCGAGGAGATCGGCGAGCCCCAGCTCCTGTTCCCCTGCTACGATGGCCTCGGCACCGTCCACCTCGACCGCGGGGATCGGGTCGAGGCCGAGCGCTATCTCCTCAAGGCCGAAGCGATCTGCGAGCAAGCCGGCGGTGATCGGGACTCGCTGGTCGTCCTGCCGTTCCTCACCTAGCATGCACATTCAAGCCAAGGAGGCCTCTGCGATGACCACCGATCCGCGACCCCCCGTTCAGCCCGGCGAGCGCGCTCCCGATTTCGTCCTGCCCACCATCAACCGGGACGGGACGGTGTCGCTGGCCGACTACCGAGGCAAGAGCCCACTGTTCCTCGCCGTGTTCCGCGGCCTCTGGTGTCCCTTCTGCCGGCGCGCCATCACCGAGCTTGGCTCGACGAGCGAGAAGCTCCGGGGCATGGGGGTGGAGACACTGGCCGTGGTGGCGAGCGACCTGGAGAACTCGCGCCTCTACTTCAAGCTGCGCCCGAGCCGCGTCGCCCTCGCCGCCGATCCGGAGTGCTCGACGCATCGCGCCTACGGCATCCCCAAGCTCCCTCTGACTCCGGAGACCATGGCCGCGCTCGGCGCGACGCGGATCAACCCCACGGGAGAATTGACCACGCCGCTCCCCGTGCTCGAGGCCGCGGCCGCGCTGGACGGGATCCAGAACTTCCAGCCCTCGGCGGTCGACCAGAGCGAGCACGAGAAGCAGGCGGGCCAGCTCAAGGGTCAGTTCCTCCTCGATCGCGACGGCGTGGTGCGCTGGGCGAACGTGGAGGGCGCCACCGAGGGACCCGCGGGCATAGGAAAGTTCCCGAGCGCCGACGTGGTGCTGGCCGCCGCGCGATCGGTCGTCTGACGCGCCCGGCCATCTCATCAAGGAGGCGTCCCATGCGCAGGCTCTCCGCCGTCACCCTCATCGTGATCGCCGTTGGATTGCTCGTGGCCCTCAACCTGGGCTGGGCGCAGAAGGGGCCGATCAAGGTCGGGCTCATCCTGCCTGAGACGGGCCCTCTCGCCGCCAACGGCAAGGACATGGCCAACGGGATGCAGCTCTTCTTCGAGGAGGAGGGGTGGAAGCTCGCGGGACGCGAGATCAAGCTGATCACCGAGGACGACGAGGGCAAGCCCCCCACCGGCCTCGCCAAGGCGCGCAGCCTCGTGGAAAGCCAGGGCGTACACGTGCTCGTCGGTCCCCTCTCCGCCGCCGTCGGCTACGCGGTGGCGGGCTACGTGAACGACAAGAAGGTGCCCACCCTCTTTCCCATCGTCTCCGCGGAAGACATTACCCAGCGCAAGCGCAGCCCATACATCATCCGCACGGGCTGGTCGAGCGCCCAGCCCTCGCAGCCCTTCGGCAAGTGGGTGTACGACAACCTCGGCTACCGGAAGATTGCCATGATCGGCTACGACTTCGCCTTCGGCTGGGAGGTGGCGGGGGGCTTCCAGCGCACCTTCGAGGACGCGGGCGGCCAGGTGGTGCAGAAGCTGTGGCCTCCCCTCAACACCGCCGACTTCGCCCCCTACCTCGCCCAGCTCCGCCGCGACGTGGACGCCATCTTCTGCGTCTTCTCGGGGGCCGACGCGCTTCGCTTCGCCAAGCAGTATTCGGACGCCGGCCTCAAGGGGAAGCTGCCCCTTATCGGCGGGGGCACGTTCACCGACGAGCACGTGCTCCGCACCATGGGCGACGAAGTCCTCGGCGTGGTGACCGCGCTCCACTACTCCGCCGCCCTCACCACTCCCGCCAACAAGAAGTTCGCCCAGGCCTACGAGGCCAAGTACAAGCAGGTGCCGTCGTATTACTCGGAGGGCTCCTATGTCGGCGGTCTCGCCCTCAAGGCGGCCCTCGAGGCGACGGGCGGCGACATCGAAAACGTGGACAAGTTCCTCGGGGCCATGCGTCGCATCGACCTGTCCGACGCGCCCCGCGGCCCCATCCGCTTCGACGACTACGGCAATCCCGTCGAGAACATCTACGTGCGCAAGGTCGAGCGCGTGGGCGGCAAGCTCCAGAACACGGTGATTCACACCTTCCCCAACGTCTCTCAGTTCTTGACCTTCAAGCCCGAAGAGTTCCTGAAGAACCCCGTTTACTCCCGCGACTACCCCCCATGCAAGCACTGCTAACCTCCCCCTCTCCCCCACCGGGGGAGAGGGCAGGGTGAGGGGGCTGTCTTAAGTGGCCACCATCGGCGTCGTAGGCCTCGGCCTCCTCGGTCACGCCGTCTCCGCACGCCTCCTAAAAGCTGGCCACACAGTGATCGGCTTCGACGTCCTCCAAGAAAAGGTCTCCGCCCTGCAAGCGCTGGGAGGGAAACCTGCGTCCTCCGCCGCCGTCGTCGCCCAGTCCGCGGAGGCGGTGTGCACGCTCCTGCCTTCGCTGGCCACGGCGGAGTCGGCCATCGTCGGCCGCGATGGCGTCATGGCCGGTGCGCACGACGGCCTCACGGTGTTCCAGATGAGCACGATCTCGCCTACCCTGACCGAGAAGCTGGCGCGGGATGTGGCCGCGCGCCATCTGGGCTTTCTCGACTGCCCGGTGAGCGGCACGAGCAGCATGGTCGAGCGCGGCGACGGCATCTTCTTCGTGGGGGGCGAGCGCGCGCTCTACGAGCGCTGGCGCCCCCTGCTCGAAAGCATTCTCCCGCGAGCCGTCCTCGTGGGCCGGGTGGGCCAGGCCATGACCCTCAAGCTCGTGGCCAATCTGCTCGTGGCGCTCCACAGCGCGGCGGCCGCCGAAGCGCTCACCCTCGCGCGCAAGGCGGGGCTCGACCTCGACCTCGCCCTCGACGTGCTCAACTCGAGCGCGGCCACTTCTTCCATGCTCAAGGTGCGCGGTCCCATGATCGTGCGCGGAGATTTCCCCGCGCAGATGAAGCTCGATCTCTTCATGAAGGACATCCACCTGATGCAGGAGGCGGCGGCCGCGGTGGGCGCCCCCCTGCCCTTCACCGACCTCGCGGAAGGCCTCTATGCGGCGGCCCAGGCCGGTGGTCACGGCAGCGAGGATCTCGCGGTGGTAGTGACTGCGCTCGGCCGATCGGCCGCGCGACGGCCCAGGCCGCGCCGCTCGAGAGCGGCGTCGCGTCAGAGCGGCAAGTCCGCCGCGAAGACGCGCCGGCGGCGCCCCCGCGCGAAATAGCGCGTCAGTTCCGGGAGAGAAAATCCAGAAGGGCGCCGAGGAAGGTGTCCGCGTCCTCGACCACGGCGCAGTGCATCGAGCCCGGAAGCACGAGGAGCTCGGAAGCCGCGATGCGCTTGTGGATCGCGCGGGCCATGTCGGGCGGCGTCCCCGGATCTTGCTCCCCCACCACCACCAGGGTGGGGCGGCGAATGCCGCCGATCCGCTCGGTCAAGTCGACGTATGCGATGGCCCGGATGGCTGCGGCATATCCGCGCGGATCCGTGTGGCGGAGCATGGCGGCGATCCGCTCCACTTCCTTGTGGTGGGCGACGCGATACGATTCCGTGAACCATACCGCCATGGTGCGCCCGACCAGCGACGGCGCCATGCCCTCGGTTTCGGCGATGCGCAGGCGGTCCTCCCACATCGGGCGCACGGTCGGGCCGTAGCAGGCGGTGGTGTCGCAGAGGACGAGGCTCTTGATGCGCTCCGGCCGGTCGAGGGCTGCCGTCATGCCGATGAGCCCGCCCATGGAGACGCCGACGAAGTGGGTCTCCGCGATGCCGAGGGAATCCAGCAGCTCGAAGAGATCCGAAGACAGCTGCTCGAGGGTGTAGGGACCGGCGGGAATGTCGGAGGCCCCGTGGCCTCGCACGTCGTAGCGCAGCACGCGATAGCGCTGGGTCAACGCCGCCGCGTGGTCGTCCCACAGGGCGAGGGTGGCGCCGAGCGGATGCGTCAGCGTCAGCACGGGAGCGCTTGCCGGACCTTCGAGGCGGTAGTTGGTCCGCATGATGTACCCTCCGTCACCTGAAGCGGGGCATGACCTCGCGCGCGAAGAGCTCCATCGAGCGGCGGACCCGTTCCTGGGAGAGACCGCCGAAGTTCATCCAGCACATCACCTGTCCCACTCCCATGTCGCGCATTTCCGCGATGTGCCGGGCCACCGTGTCGGGGGAGCCGAAGGCGAGGGTCTCCGCCACCAGGCTCTCCCAGGTGACCCGGGACAGCCGCTCTTCCATGGCCCGGAATCCGGGCTGGAGCGACGGGTGGGCATCCTCGATGCGATCGGGGAGGACGAACCTGCGGAACGACTCCTGGTACCAGAGCTCGGCATCCTTGGCTTCAGCGCGGGCCGCCTCGTCGCTGTCCGCCACGTAGATCTGGCGCGAGACACCCCAGCGCGAGAGAAGATCCGCGATCTCCTGAGGACTCCGTCCGGATTTCTTCAGCGTCTCCACGTAGATGTCCCGGTTACCCACGAGCTGGCTCACGGGGCCGAAGAGGACGGAGTTGAGCATGGGCCAGCCGCGGAGCGCGGTGTTCTCGATGCCGTCCTTGGTGACGCAGACCTGGTAGAGCGGCGGATGCGGCCGCTGGAGCGGCTTGGGAATGACGGATACCTCGGGCACCTGGAAGAACCGGCCGTCATAGGAGAAGCGATCCTCCGTCCACGCCCGCTGCATGATCTCCACCGCCTCGTCGAAGCGCTCGCGGCTCTCCTCCTGGGGCACGCGGTATCCCCGAAACTCGGCCGGCCGGTTGCCGCGCCCCACTCCGACGTCGAGCCGGCCATCGGAGATGATGTCCACCAGCGCCATCTGCTCGGCGAGCCGGAGCGGATGGTGAAAGGGCAGAATGGCCGCGGCGAGGCCGATGCGAATCCGCCGGGTGCGCGAGGCGGCGGCGGAGGCGAGGGCGGCGGGATCGACGGAGAGGCCGTAGTCGATGAAGTGATGCTCGGTGAGCCAGATCTCGTCGAAGCCCAGCTCCTCCGTCCACTCGATCTGCTCCAGCTCACGGCGGATGATGTCATCGTGCCGGTAGCCCGGCGGAGCCTGGAAGAAATAGAAAGTGCCGAAGCGCATCCCGGTGAGCCTCCTCAGCTCACCCCAAGATAGCGCGACTTGACCTCCTCGTTGGCGAGAAGCTCGTCGGGCCGCGCGGAGTGGACGATCTGGCCGCGGCTCAGGATGTGGGTCCGATCCGCCACGGAGAGGGCGAGGGGGAGGTTTTGCTCCACGAGCAGGATCGACAGCCCTTCGCGCTTGAGGGCCTTGAGCACCCGCCCTACCTCGAGGACGAGGAGGGGCGCCAGGCCCTCCGTCGGCTCGTCGAGAAGAAGGAGGCCAGGATTGCTCATGAGGGCGCGGCCGATGGCCAGCATCTGCTGCTCGCCGCCCGACAGCTTGTTGGCGCGGTTCCTTCCGCGCTCGTGGAGCCGGGGGAAGAGCTCGTGGACGCGATCGAGGGTCCACGGCCCGCGCCCGCTCCGCGCCACCTCGAGATTCTCCCGCACGGTGAGGGAGGGAAAGACGCGCCGCCCCTGGGGCACCAGCGCCATCCCGCTCTCCACCATCCGGTAGGGTGGCCATCGCGTGATGTCCTGGCCCTTGAAGCGAACGCGTCCGCGGCGGGGCGGGGTGAAGCCGATGATGGAGCGGATGAGGGTCGTCTTGCCCATGCCATTGCGGCCGAGGATGCCCAGGACTTCGCTCGCCTCCACCCGGAGCGAGATGCCCTGGAGCACGTGGCTTTCCCCGTAGTACGTGTGCACCTCTTCCACGTCGAGCACCGCGCCCGCCTCAGGCACCGAGATAGATCTCCTTCACCTGCGGGTCGGCCTTCACCTCGTCGCGCGAGCCGTCCGCGATGACACAGCCGTAGTGGAGCACGGTGACCCGCGGCGACAGCTCGAGCGCGATGTCCATGTCGTGCTCGATCATGAGCACGGTGATGGCGGGATCGAGCCTCCGCAGCAGATCGGCCATGAGCCGTGATTCCGCCGGCGAGAGACCGGCCGTCGGCTCGTCGAGGAGCAGGAGGCGAGGACGGCCGCCGAGAGCGAGGCCGATCTCGAGCTGACGCTGCTCGCCGTGGGACAGGTTTCGCACCCTGGCATCGGCGACCCCGGCGAGCCCCACCGAGTCCAGGGTGGCTCGCGCGCGGGCCTGGAGATCGCCGAAAGCTGCCGCCGGCCGGAGCATGGCGAAGCGGCTCGACGTGTGAGCCTGGATGGCGAGGAGGGCATTTTCCAGCACCGTCAGATCGGCGAAGAGGTTGGTGATCTGAAACGTGCGGGCGAGGCCCTGGGCGGCGCGGTGATGGGCGGAGGCGCCCGTCACGTCGCGGCCGAAGAACGTGATCCGGCCCGAGCTGACGGGCAACGCGCCCGAGATGAGATTGAACAGCGTGGTCTTTCCTGCGCCGTTGGGACCGATCAACGCGCGACGCTCTCCCGGCCGCACCTCGAGGCCAACACCATCCACGGCGCACAGACCGCCAAAGTGCTTGGTCACCCCCTCCAGCCTCAGCGCCAGCATGATTTGCTATCCCTCGCCCCCAGAGGGGGAGAGAGCAGGGTGAGGGGGCGTGCAGTCCTCGCGTTCACAGAGCGGGCCTCTCCCCATCCCTCGCCCCCGAAGGGGGAGAGGGCTGGGTGAGGGGGCGTGCATCACTCGCGTTCAAGAAATCCCCC
>DASYQB010000232.1:0-1862 GCA_036005985.1 Candidatus Methylomirabilota bacterium
GCCACGCCGATGGATTTCGAGCTGCTGGTCGGCATCTTCCCGCAGGTCCTCCTCGACGGCCTCATCCTCGGCTTCATGTACGCCCTCATCGCCCTCGGCTACACGATGGTCTACGGCGTGCTCGAGTTCATCAACTTCGCCCACTCCGAGATCTTCATTCTGGGCGCCTTCGTGGGGGTCGAAATCTTGTTGACCATGAAGAGCGCGGGTCTCCTCGACGTGCTCCCGTGGGTCCTCGTGCTGCTCCTGGCGCTCGTCGCAGGCATGCTCGCGAGCGGCCTCGCCGCGGTCACTGTCGAGCGCATCGCCTACCGGCCCCTGCGCCACGCGCCCCGCCTCATCCCGCTCATCTCGGCCATCGGCGTGTCCTTCTTCCTCCAGGCCCTGATCCGCCTGTTCGAGTCCATCTGGCGCAATTCGTTCAACCTCGTCTACCCCACGATGGACGCGCTGAACCAGCGCTTCGAGCTGACATCCACCATCGACGTCTCCGTCAAGTCGCTCGTCGTCATCGTCGCCGCCCTGTTGATGTTGTGGGCGCTCTACGTGCTCGTGAACCGGACCACGATCGGCACGGCGATCCGCGCGGTGGCCGAGGACCAGGCGGCGGCGAGCCTCATGGGCATCAACGTCAATCGCATGATCTCGCTGACCTTTCTCATCGGCGGGGCCATGGGCGGGGCGGCGGGCGTGCTGTTCGGCGTGCAGTACGGCCTCATCAATCCCTATACGGGCTTCATCCCCGGTCTGAAGGCGTTCACCGCGGCGGTGCTCGGCGGCATCGGCAATATTCCCGGGGCGATGATGGGCGGGCTCGTCCTCGGTCTCCTCGAGGCATTCGCCGCCTCCTATCTCTCGCTGCTCACGGGCGGGGCGTTCGGCGCGGAATACAAGGACATCTTCGCGTTCTCGATCCTGATCCTGATCCTCATCTTCCGGCCGAAGGGGCTCCTCGGCGAGGTCGTGAGAGAGCGCGCCTGATGACGGCGGTGACCCGGGCCGTGCGGGCGTGGCTCGACCGGCCGCTCCTTGCCACCGTGACGGTGACCGGGCTGCTACTCGCGACCGCCTTCGGCGTGTCGTATGTCCCGCGCTCGATCGTGCTCTTCATGCTCTTCCAGGCCTCGATCTTCACGCTGTACCTGGCCCGCATGCCGGCATGGGTCAAAGGCGTGCTCACCGCGGGGACGCTCGGCGTGCTCATGCCGGTGCTCGGATCCATCAACGCCTACTATCTCGAGATCGCCATCCAGGTCGGCATCTTCGCCGCCCTGGCCCTCGGCCTGAATATCGTCGTCGGCCTCGCCGGGCTCCTCGACCTCGGCTACGTGGCCTTCTTCGCCGTCGGGGCCTACTCGTGGGCCATCGTCGGGTCTCCGCAGGCCAACCTGATCTTCGGGGGCAGCGCCTTCCCGCTGCCGCCGTGGTGGTTCTTCGTCTTCCTCTTCGTCGCCGTGGCGGTGGCGGCGGGGGCGGGCATCCTGCTGGGCCTGCCGGTCTTGCGCCTGCACGGCGACTATCTCGCCATCGTCACCCTGGGGTTCGGCGAGGTGATCCGCGTGCTCGCCAATAACCTCGACAAGCCAATCAATTTCACCAACGGCCCCAAGGGCATCACGCCCATCTCGCGGCCACCGATCTTCTTCGAGCCCCTGCTGAGGGCCCTCGGCGTGGATGCGGGTCCCGTTGCGATCTATCCGCTGTACCTCTACTTCCTCGTACTCCTGATCGTGGGCGTGACGATCCTCGTCAATCGGCGGCTCGAGAACTCGCACATCGGCCGGGCGTGGGAGGCGATCCGCGAGGACCAGACGGCGGCGCAGGCCATGGGCGTGCCGCTCGTGCGCATGAAGCTGCTCGCC
>DASYQB010000233.1:0-14885 GCA_036005985.1 Candidatus Methylomirabilota bacterium
CGGTCCTCGATCAGGTCGGGGCACTTGCTCGCGGCCATGAGCGCGCTCACCAGCTTCCTCCGCACCTCGTCCGGCGGCGACCCATCGGCAGGGTTGAGGAGATCCAGCCGCCCGGACGCGGCCAGACCGGCGTTCACGGAAGGGATCAAGGTGAGCAGCGTATCCAGCCGCGGCTCGATATTGGCGAGGAGGTTGATCGGCGTCCCCTTGGGGATCGGCCCGATCTCCAGGAACCCGTTCCGGCTGAGCGGCTTGACGAGAGTGGGAAGGAGCGCTTCGGGAATCCGGATCACGCTGATCTCACCCGTCGTCCACACCGAGCCCCGGCCCGCCCGCCGTTCCGGCCACAGGAGCTTCTCCATGGCGTCGTTGAAGGCGCGCAGTCGTCCCTCGACCGACGGATCGCCGGTGAACTCGCCTACCGAATTGTTGTGAAGATAGGGGGCGGACGTCCACATGGAGATCAGCGAGGGCACGCGGTAGTATCCGACGCCCCGGCCGGGCGCGGTGAATTTGAACGGCGAGGTCGGGTTCAGCGGATCGAAGGTCTCGAGGACGCCCACCGGCTCCAGGCTCTTGTAGGTCTGGGAGGAGAAGTTGTCCCAGATGTGGCCCGCGGTGGCGTTGGTGGCGAGGGCCCGGCAGGCATTGGTCTTGATCCGTGATACCGGATAGCGGCGGTCCGTGGAGAGAAAGTTGCCCTCCCCGAAGTCCGGCTGCGCTACCGACGCCCGATACCATTGCGTCGCCGCCTCGCTCCCCGAGTCGATTCCGGCCGGGGGCTGCTTGCTCGAGTGGCAGACCGCGCACGTGTCGGCGAACACGGTTTTCCCGCGGGTCATCACTGCCTCGTCGGTGGTGATATACGCCGGGCCCCCGGGAGCGGCCTCGAGCCGCATCGGCTTCATCCGCGCGAAGAAGCGGGCGACGTTGCCCACCCGGTCCGAGGTGGCCTGCCAGTAGACGGAGTTCCCCGCCGCCTGCTCGACACTGAAGGGACGCTGGGGCCGGAGGCCGAGGAGCGGATCGTGGTCGGTCAGCCATTGCTGAGAGTAGAGTCCCTCGTTCACGTAGACGCGCATGACCGCGCCGACCACGCCGATGGAATCCGCCCCGTCCTTGAGAATATGCGGCACGCTTCGCGTCTCTCCCCCCGGCATCTTCTCCGGGACGGCGATGGCGAAGCGGGCCTCGAGATCGAAGATGGCATTGATGGCCCCAGGATTGTTCAGGTGATCCGTGGCCACGCGCGAGGTGTCGGAGGTGCCCGGCGGCTGCGCATTGAGCATCTCCCACAGGAAGCTGCCGCGCGCCGTCCCGGGGGCGAAGACCTTGCCCTCGCGAAAATACTGGTTCCCGATGGCCGAGGCGAGCTGCTCCCAGCGCGGGTTTTCCGGATCGGGGGGCGGATGGAGCGGATGCGGGCCGACATGGCACAGGCCGCAGGTCACCCCGACACGATACGGCCGGATCAGCCGGGGGTCGGCCGCGTATGCCGGATCATCATAGTAGCGATCGGGCTGCCAGGCCTGGCGGGCGGCGGCATCGAAGGCAGGATTCGGATAAATGCGGAAGCCGATCACGCCGGAAGGGCGCCCGTAGATCTTCTCGTCGATGCCAAGCGGTGCGGGCTCGATGCGCTCGTCGAGCCACACGCCGAATTCATCCGGCCGCTCGGCCATGCGCAGGCCCGGCTCGTTGATGAGTCCCATCTCGGCAAAGCGATGAGGGCGCCGTCGCGAGTCGAGGGTCTTGAGGAGGTCAACGAGGCCGTAGCTCCGCCGGGCCATGTGATCCCAGAACACCTGGTTCCCCGCCGTCCACAGTATCCATGTATTGCGGCCCTTGACCTCGTCCTCGGTGAGGGAGAGCCCGCCGTCCATCTCCCGGAAGACGTCGGCGGCGGCCTGGGGAAAGTCCGCAGGGGTGAGGCCGGCCGCCTTGGCGTCGTCGGGCGGGAACCGCGGCGCCCGGTCACAGGCCGCGACGGTGAGAGTAAGGAGAGCCGCCGCCGAAGCGAGCATCGCGAGCCGCCGTGCCATCATGCCGCCGCTACAACGTCTTCAGATACTCGATGAGGGCATCCTTGTCGGCGGGCGAGAGCTCGCTGCCGAAGGCGTGGCCCTGATTGCCTGCTGCGCGCTGCGTGGTGTCATACCGGGTGCCGACGTACTTCGCCTCCTCGCCTTGCGAGACGAAGCCCAGATTCACCGGATCGTAGAGGTTGTAGCCGCGCCAGAAGAGCTTGGGGCGCTGGTCGGGCAGCGCGAGGAGATCGCGCACGGTGGGCACGGAGCCGTTGTGGAGATAGGGGGCGCGGAGCCAGAGCCCGTCGAGGAAGGGCGCGTTGTAGCCCACCAGCGACTCTTCGACCAAGCCCTTGCGCTCGATGCCGAAGTCACGCACCGTCCGGTTGGCGGCCACCGCGTTGTCCTTGGTCCAGGTCCAGATCCGCTCGGGGTCGGTGCCCACCGCGGTGAGAGGCATGCGCTTCCCCGTCTTGTCGCTGGCGTGGCAACCCGCGCAATTGGCGTCGAAGATCCCCTTGCCGGTTCCCGCGAGCTTGTCGTTGATGGGAAACGGGAACTTGGGCGGGGCCTTCGCGCGGAGATACTGCTGCAGCCACTTCACCTCGTCGAGGAACTCCGTCTTGTTCTTGGGGGCGGCCCCGATGACCCCGAGGGCGGAGTCGATGATCACGGAATAGGAGTCGTGGCTGTCCCCCGCCCAGTTCATGGTCGTCCCCTCGCGGTCGTACTTCTTGAGGTTCCAGATGGGGAGCATGTCGGTGGGGCCGGTGCTGTTGTCCATGGGCAGCTTGAGGAGGAAGTACTTGGTCAGGTTCATGGCGTCGTCCCGGCCGCGGCCCCAATCCGGCAGGTCCTTGCGATAGATCCACGCGAACTGCGTCTCTCGCTCGAGGAGGCGCTTCTTGGTGATGGGGATGAGGAGGAAGCGATAGATCTGCTGGTCGATCCACGACAGATTCGTGACCAGCTTGATCTCCCGCATGATGTTGTCGGAATTGAAGCGCGGATCCTTCGCGCAGTCGACGAGGAAGCGGAAGACACCCTCGAGGTACAGGGTGTGGCCGGGCCCCGCTCCCACGAAGACGGGATTCTCGGTGAGCGACGTCCGATAGCTCGCGGCATGGCACGACGCGCAGTTGTTGGCCACGCGCGGAAAGCCCACCACCTTCTGGGTGAAGCCGATGGGCAGCTCCTGCCCCTGCTCCCACGACACGCCGAGGGCAGCCAGGCCGCCCGGCTTGGGCAGCTTGTCCGGGAACATGCGCGGGAGCACGTAGAAGATCCAGTACGGAATCCCTGATTCCCGCTCGGCGCCGATGGAGCCGTACTTGAACCGCATGTCCGGGTCCTTGGTGATCCAGTCGGGCTGGGGCTCCTCGCGGAAGAACTTGTACCAGGTGAAGACGCCGCCGGCCACCCCTACCACCGCGAGGACCACCACCGCGAGGAGGATTTTCCGCTTCCACGAGCCCGGCGTGTGCACCGCGTCCATGATCGGTCTCCCCTCAGAAGGTCTTCAGGTACTCGACGAGGGCGTCCTTGTCCGCGGGCGGCAGCTCCGTGCCGTAGGCCGCGCCCTCGTGGCCGACATTGGCATTGCCGGGCACCGCGGTGTCGAACCGGAAGAATGCCCGCGAGCCCACGGCGGACACGTTCGACACGAAGCCGAGATTGGCCGGATCGTACACGTCGTTCCCGCGGTAGAAGAGCTTGGGTCGCCGGGCCGCCGGCTCGAGGAGCTCGCGCACGCTCGGCACGGATCCGTTGTGGAGGTAAGGTCCGCGGAGCCAGAGACCGTCGAGCGGCATGTTGGCGTAACCGAAGGTCTTGCGGAAATGCTGGAAGCGCCACGGATAGCCCGCATAGAGGGTCGACTGGTTCACCGCGAGATCGTAGGTGTAGGTATCGAGCCGGCGCCGATCGGTGCCGATCACGTCGATCGGCGTCACCTTGCCCACGTATTCCCCGGAGAAGTCGCGCCCGTTCTGGCCGTGACAGGAGGCGCAGTAGCGCAGGTAGACGGGGGCGCCCCGGGCCGCCTTGGCCGCGTCGATGGAATAGGGATACTTCGGCGGCTCCACGGTGAGGAGCCAGTTCTCCACGCGTCCAATGGCCGCCAGGTCAATCGTGGGAGGGGTGGTGCCTGTCCCGAACGCCGCGCTCTTGTTGCGCTCCTCCACCACCGTGTTGTTGCCGTCCCAGTGAAGCTGCTTACCCTTGCGCGGCTGCTGGAGCCAGATCGACGGAAAATCCGAGGGGCCGTTCTTCTCGTGCTCGGGCAGCTGGTCCAGAGGAAAGTTGAAGAGGATCTTCGCCGCGTTGAAGGTGTCCACGCGACCGGGGCCCCATTCCGGATACGGCAGCAATGGCTCGAAACGGCCGCGGAGCATGAGGAGCCGCTCCCGTACGATGGCGATGGCCACCGGATAGACCAGGTAGCGGTCGACCAGTCCCAGCCGCTCGCCCTTCTCGCGCATGAGCCGGTCGATCTCGGGGACGACGTACTCCGCGGAGGATCGCGGATCCTTCGCGCAGTCGAAGAGGAACTTCTGGAAGCGCCAGACGTTGAAGGTGTTCGCGGGCATGCCCAGGTAGACGCGCGGCTTGGCCTCTGGGCTATCGCGCACCGTGCTCGCGTGGCACACCGCGCAGTTGAGGAAGGTGCGGTCGATCCCCTGGTAGCGGCGCCGCGACATGCCCACGGGGAGGTCCTTGCCTTCCTCGTAGGTGAAGCCGAGCGAGGCGTAGCCCGGTCCGGGCAGATGGAGCGCGCACACCTGCGGCAGGGCCTGGAAGATCCAATAGGGAAAGCCCGACTCGCGCTCCCCACCCGTGGACCCGTACTTGAAGTGCTCCTCGATCTTCGAATACACCACGGGCTCGTCTTGCCTGAAGACGTGGGCCAGGTAGAGGATGAGCGCGATGAGAGCGAGGGTGGGCAGGATCAGGAGCACCACCAGCCACCTCGCCCAGCGCCTCCGGGCGAGGCGCTCGAGCCACGATGGCCCGGCGGTCGGCGGCGTGTCCGCGTCGTTGGCAGTCATGATCCGGGCGTGCTTACACGGGCCTTCAGTCCGGCTTGATGTCGAGGGTCACCGCAAAGCGCTCCACGATGGATGCATCGCCTTCCCAGTGGCGCCAGCGCTTCAGGCCGAGGCGGGTCCGTCCCGGCGCGCGCGCCACGAATCTCCATGTCTTGGCGCCGCCCGTGCCGAGGCCGGCGCCCTCGCCCTGATAGGCGGGGACGCCGGCCTCGAGCCGCTTGGCATCGATGGAATCGATGGCCCACGAATAACCGGTGGTGGGATTCTCGGGCAGCCGCACGGAGACCGTGTCGCCCACCTTCACCGACACGACGCGACCGTTGTCCTCCTGGGTGACCGCCACCTCCGCCATCGCAAGTCCGCGCGCCCGCCCCCGCTCAGACCGTCACGCCGTATGACTCGCCGAAGAAGCCGCTGTTGATGTAGGCGGGCGAGGCATAGGCGAAGCCGTTGTCCCCCCAGGACGTGCCCCAGCTGTTGCGAACGATGAAGCGCCCGGTGGCTGTGTAGCCCACGATGGCGATGGCATGTCCGCCCCGCACCGTGTTCGGGTAGTAGGTGTCGAGATTGCCGTGGGTAGCCGTGGCGTTGTCCCACGTCTGGTCCACGGACAGGCCGGCCAGAATGGGCCCATGGGCGGCCAGCCACGCCTTCCACTGGTTGAGATTCTTGGCGAGGTTGAAGTACGCGCTGATCTTGCGCTGGGCGGCCGCCGCGTACAGCGAGTTCTCGGTGCCCGTGTACATCAAGGTCGTGATGTTGAAGGGCACCATGGCCATGGTGGCTACGCCGAACTTGCGGCACACATCCATGGCCGCCTTGAGCGAGGTGCCCGCCTCCTCCACGAAGCTCTCGGGCCGCTGCACGAACTCGTCGGTTTCCTTGGAGGACATCCAGACATAGCGTGGGGAGAGCTGCTCCGTCTTCTTGAGCTTCTTTTCCTTGACCATGTGGTAACGGACGACGCCTTCCGCGGTGGCCCATCCCACGCAGGAGCCGGTCTGGCCCTGGTCGCCCACCGCCCACCACGTCTGGCGGAGATCCACGGAGGCGGGGGGCGCCGCCACCGCGCCGAGAGCGCCGGAGGCGAGGGCGTCCTCGAATTTCCAGTCCTTCTCCACGCCCTTCGAGGGCACGAGATTACAGATGCGCTTGACCCCTTCCGCCCTCGTCTCCTTCTTGACCACCACCTTGACGACCTTCACCGTCTTCGCTGCCTTGGCCCGCGTCTTCTTCCTCGCCATGAGAGGCTCCTTTCCCGAACGCATCCACGGTGAACATCAACCGACGAGCAGGGTAATTAAGAGGTCGGCCGACCCATGCTGTCAAAGAGAATCGGCGGTCGGCCGCGCCTACGCAAGATGACGAATGTCTTGTCCTTGACCGCGCCTCCCCCCAGAGACTACTCTCAGCGGGCGCCGGAATGGTCGCGGCGCGGAGCATCATGGCTCCAGCGGAAGGAGACCGAGTCCATGACGGAAGAGATTCCCGCCGCGAGTGGAATCAAGCGTCTCGTCCTCTGCTTCGACGGCACCTGGAACACGCCGGAGGACCAGACGAACGTGTCCCGCCTCTACGCCGCCCTCGCCGACGTGTACGGCGGGTGCAAGGGCCAGCTCAAGTTCTACGACACCGGGGTGGGCACCATGACCGGATCGCGAATCACCGGAGGCACCCTGGGCTGGGGCCTCGACGAGAATATTCTCCAGGGCTACTGCTGGCTCATCAACGAGTTCCTGCCGTTGGCGGGAGCGCCGCGCTCCGAGCCGGAATCGGACGGCGAGGTCTTCGACATCGGCCCCGACATCTTCATTGTGGGCTTCAGCCGCGGCGCCTATACCGCGCGGAGCCTCGCTGGGCTCATCAACCGCTGCGGCCTGCCCCGGAAGGAGCTGTTCGTGGGGGAGAAGAATCCCATCACGGGCAAGGTGGACGATCGCGCGAACACGAGGTCGCGGATCGTCCAGCGCGCGTGGGACCTCTATCGCACGCGCTTCCCCAAGGGCACGGACGGACGCGGCCAGCCGCCGTGCGTCGCCTACCGCACGGAGAACTGCTGGAACGTGAAGGTGAAGATGCTTGGGGTGTGGGACACCGTGGGCGCTCTCGGGGTGCCCGCCTTTTCCAACACCCCGCTCGCCCGCGCCAAGTACGGCTTCTACGATACCAGCCTCGGGCGCGTCATCGAGCACGCCTATCACGCGGTGGCCATCGACGAGCAGCGCGAGGACTATCAGGTCACCCTGTGGGAGGCCGTGCATCCGCTAGGCACGCGCGAGGTCGAGCAGCGCTGGTTCCCCGGCGCCCACGCCAACGTGGGAGGCGGCTATCAGGACGACCTGCTGCCCGACCCGCCCCTCCGCTGGATCGCGGAGAAGGGCATCCGGCACGGGCTGGAGTTCTCCACGCAGTTCGAGGCCAACCTGGGCGCGGCGCGCTGCAAGAACGCGCTGCCCGAGGATTTCAAGCTGCGCGGCGACGAGTATCTTTCCCCCGTGCGCGACTCCTACCGCGAGTTCCTCCACGGAATCTATCGCTTCGGCCGTGCCCTCGTGTTCCGCGGCCGCTACTACCGGCCCATGCTCGTGGGCGGCGTGGGGGAGACGATCGACGAGACCGCCCACATGAAATGGGCCACCGATCCCCGCTACCGGCCGAAGAACTTCGCTTTCGCGGGCCGACGCGACGTGAGCCTGGGCGCGGGCATCACCGCCGCCCCCCCGGGGTAGAGGAGAGGCGCCATGGGACTGTCCGGCGTGCTCGAGGCCATCATCGGCCTCGTGTTCATCTACTTTATCGTGAGCATCCTCTGCTCCGGTCTCAACGAGGCCATCGCGCAGGAGACGGGCCGGCGCGGACGCTTTCTCCGGGAAGGCCTCATCAATATCGTGAGAGACCGGTGGCTGTTCCTGCGCCTCATCAATCACCCCCTGGTGTCCAGCATGTACCGCGACGTGCCCGGCAAGCCCCGCACGCCCTCCTATCTTCCCCCGGGCAGCCTGGTGAACGCGCTCCTCGACATCATCGTGCTCAAAGCCCGGCAGATAGATCCCGCGCGCGCCGCCACCCCCGCCCAGATGATGACCTTCGACGAAGTGCGGGCGGCCACCCTCACGTGCAAGCAGGGGGGCTTCCAGGTGGCCGACGCCATCCTGCCCCTCCTCGATGCGGCCCAGGGCAATCTCGAGGTGGCGAGGAAGAACCTCGAGGCGTGGTACACGGGCGGCATGGACCGCGTGTCGGGCTGGTACAAGCTCCACACCCGCCGCGTGCTCCTCGTGGTCGGCCTGCTCGTGGCCGTGATCTTCAATGTGGACACCTTGACCATCGTCACCCAGCTCTCCCGCTCTGCCGAGCTGCGCAAGTCGCTGGCCGACGCGGCGACCCAGGTGGTGGAGACCAAGCGATTCAACGGAGTGCAGCTGGAGGCGAACGAGGGCGACGTGAAGATCGCTCAGGACGATCTCAAGAAGTTCGCGTCCGGCATCATCGCCTACGAGAAGCAGGGCCTGCCCATCGGCCACTCCTGCCTCAGCCCCGCAGAGGTGGGCGCGGACAGCCGGCTCCGGGCCGTCATCGGCAGGTGCTGGCTCAATATCCGCGCCACCGCAGCCGGTGACTGGCTCGTCAAGGTCCTGGGATGGCTGGTCACCGGTCTCGCCGTGAGCCTCGGCGCACCCTTCTGGTTCGACCTGCTCAATCGCCTCGTGGATCTTCGCGGGGCGGGCCGGCGACCCGAGCCGACGGCGGAGGCCGCGCCCGCGAAGTGACGCGCGCTACCCACCCCAGCCGAGATAGCGGAAGACGGTCAAGCCTCCTGCGCTGCTGATGGGAAGGAGGAGCGCTCGCACCACGGGCTGCTCCGTCAACGGGGCGAAGGCGCCCCGCCGCAGCGACTCGATCTCCCGCGTCATGATCTCGATCTGCGACGCGATGGTAGGCGCTCCCCCCTGGCCCTTCGCCCGCACGAGGAGATGGGTGAACCGCTCGAGGGCCATGCCGCGGGCCCGCTCGGCCACGTCGCGGAGCTTGAACGCGCAGGCCGCCGCGTAGAGCCCGCTCACTCCGAAGACCACCATGAGCTGATACGGCGTGCCCAGATTGTCGAAGAGGGGGCTCCGGGAGAGGATCATGAGGCAGAGGACGATGAACGGATAGTAGATGATGGGACTGACGATGTCCGTCCACATCTCGATCACCTTGATGTCGAGCCAGTGGCTGATGCACGCTTCCTTGATCGCGGCGTCCGGGGTGTCCCCTCCCAGCGTGATGCCGAGCCGCTTGCCCGCCTCCTCCAGCATGTGATCGGGCCATTTGGTCGGCTCGGAGGCGCCGAGAAACTTCGCGTACTTGTCGCCGAGCCGGATGGTGTCGCTCACCACGAGGATCAACCACACGAGAAGCGGCGCGGAGAGCCACAAGAGGACGTGGTCGATCCACTTCACGGATAGTCCGCGCGTGGGCACCACCAGAGGATCGAAGGACAGAATGAGACCGCAGAAGATCAGGAAGAGCAGGGCCGCGGGAATGACGCGCTGACACTGGCTGCGGAACGAGCTCTGCTCCAGATAGCGACCCCACAGCGCTTCCGCCTTGTAGCGCTTGCCGTCGAGGAGCCCGGTGGTCTGCCGCCGATCACGGAGGGCCGGCCACACCCCCTTGAGCCACGCCCGGAGCCCGGAGCCTCTCGGCTCGGGGACGACGATCTTGCCGAACTCCTCGTCGAGCTGCAGGCGCACCCGCTTGATGACCCGGCGCACCGCGACGAGGAAGCACACGGAGAGCGCGGCCGCGATGAACCGGAGCATCTCCGTCGGCCACAGGCTGATACCCGAGAAAGCCAGGAACGGCTCGCCCGTCTGGTCCTCGAGGACGATGCCCACGCACGCCACCACCACGAGCCCGGCCGCGACGAGCAGACCCGCCGCCGCCCAGGCCTTGCGCCGCCGGGGCGCCCCTCGCGCGCGCCGGATGATGCCGTCGATTCCTTCCTTCAGCGGGGGACTCACGAGATAGAGGAGCAAGGAGCCCGAGAGGACGATGCCGAGCCCGATGGCGAGATGCCGGCCGTTCGGGTCCGGGAGAACGCGCGGCACCTCGGGGTGAATGCCGCGCGGGAGGTCGCCGCTCAGGTCGAAGGCGAGCCCCCGCCCGATCTCGAAGACCCGCGGCGGGATCCGCGCGCTCAGCGCGGCCTGGCTCACGCGCGGGCTCTTCGTGCATCCGGTACCCGGCGCCTCCAGCGCGCACTGCGTGGCGAAGAACATGGCGGTCTGGTACGTGTCGCGAAACGGGGGGATGTGCCGCTGGAGATTCGGGTCGAGCATGAAGCCGAAGCTCGAGGCGACCACCAGGTTGCGGGTCCACGCGTACTCGGCAGGATGCAGCATGCGGGCGTCGAGGTCGGTGGTGAAGAACACCGCCTTGGGGAACTCTCTCCGGAACGCCCGCAGGACCAGCGACTTGTCGTAGACGTCACTGCCGAGCACGCCAATGGCCTTGATATCGCCGGGGGCGCCGCGGTCGGCGGGATCGGGCGCGAGCTCGCGAACGTGGGAGGCGAGCCGCCGGAGGTAGTCGACCTGCGAGGTGCCCTCCGCACGCTCGAGGGGCTCGAAGGGGCCCGAGGTGTCCGGCGGGGTCTTCTCGCTGTCACGCCGCGAGGCCGGTCGCGCGGCGCCGGGGATCTGCCCGTCGAGGCCGCGGAGATAGCTGAAGCGGCGCACCCAGGGCGGCCGCGGCGGCGTGCCCACGCAGGGCGCTCCGGATCCGCAGATGGCCGTCTCGAGCGCGCGGGGAAGCTCGCGGCCGTACGACGTGTCCCACTCCGACACGAGGATGATCCGGTCCGGGCGCTCCCTGCGCGTGGGATCGATCCCGCGCCGTTGGAGCTCGGGAACGAGCGCCCCCATGACCGCGCGGTCGGTGGCGATGACCCGTAAGACCGAATCGGGCTGAGCGCCGGCGGGTCCGCCCGCCGAGCTCGCGGTGGCGGTGGAGAAGAACGTCATGTCGGGTGCGGTGGTCTGGCCCGCGGCCATCTCGGCCGTCATCCCCTGGAGCGTGCCGGAGGCAATGGGACCCAGTATGAGCACCCGGCCCCCCGATCGTCTCGAAAGCACGGCGAGCTGCCTGGTGAAATCGGCGAGCTGGCTCACGGCTCGATGCTCGTCGAGGCTGTTCTCGTCCACCCAGAGCAGGAGCACGCGACGGCCCGAGCCTTCCTGACGGAACCACTCGAAGGGCACGCGGCGCTGACGCTCGAGACCCGCGGAGGGCATGATGAAGCCGAGCCCTTCCGGCTGCTCGGGCACGAAGCTCGCGGTGGACAGCGCGGAGACCACGGCATAGCGGGTTCGCCGCCGCTGCTCCGCATATTCGGGGTAGTCGCCCCCGAACACCATCACGCCCACGAGGTCGGTGGTCGCCCCCGACTTGCCGAGCTCGGCCATGACCTCGACGAGGCGATCGCGCCCCGAGCGCTGGGACGCGGGATCCTGATCGACCGAGGCGTCTTTCGGCCGCTTCAGATGCTGGTCGATGGCCGCGAAGGGATCCTGCCAGAGACGGCCGGGGACGTCCTGCAGCGTGCCCGGCGGATAGCCCGCGATCTCCGTGGGGGCGGGGCGCGTCCCCACGAGCTGCCACTGGCCGACGAGGATCCCCGCGAAGGCCACGAGCACGGTGGCCACGATGGCGATGGAGAGGCCAGAGCCGGACCCGTCCTTCTTCTCAGCCGCGGCCATGCCGTCGTCCTCCCGGGGCGCCGCTCACTCCGTTATGACCTGGCGAGCCCCTGCAGTATCACGCGGTGGGGCCCGAGCGTGCGCGTCACCTACCGCGTCTTGTCCTTGTCCATGAGCATGCGGCGGAGGATCTTGCCCGAGGCCGACTTCGGGATCTGGTCGATGAACTCCATCTGGCGAATGCGCTTGTGGGGAGCCACGCGCTCCGCCACCCAGCTCATGATGGCCTCGGCCTTGGTGGCGCGTGACGCCTCGTCGGGCTTGAGCACCACGAAGGCCTTCGGTATCTCCCCCGCCTCCTCGTCGGGCCGGCGGACGACGGCGGCGTCGAGCACCGCGGGATGCGTCACGAGGAGCGCTTCCAGCTCGGCGGGAGCGACCTGGAGGCCCTTGTACTTGATGAGCTCCTTGGTCCGGTCCACGATGAAGAAATAGCCGTCGCCGTCCACGTAACCCACGTCTCCAGTGTGATACCAGCCCTCCCGGTCGAGGCAGGCCGCCGTCTCGGCGGGCTGGTTGAGATAGCCCTTCATGATCTGCGGCCCGCGGATCAAGAGCTCCCCTTCCTGACCCTGCGGCATCGTCGCTCCCGTCACCACGTCGATCATCTTCACCTCGGTGTTCGGCACCACGCAGCCCGCGGAGCCCGGCTTCATGGGCGCGTTCCTGGTCGGGCTCAGATGGGTCACCGGGCTCGCTTCCGTCATGCCGTAGCCCTGCGTCACCGGACAGTTGAGCTTGCGGCTGAGCTCGCGCGCGATGTCCTCGCCGAGGGGGGCCGCGCCCGAGAACACGAGCCGGACGCTCGAGAGGTCGGCCTGGCTGGCCGCGGGGTGCTTGACGAGGCCGAGCACGATGGGCGGCACCAAGGGCAGCACGGTGACCCGGTGCTTCTGGACGGCACCCAGGAACTCCTGCATGTCGAAGCGCGGCATGACGAGAATAGTCGCCCCTCCCGCCAGCCCGAGCATCATGATCACTACCATGCCGTAGATGTGGAAGAAGGGCAGGACGGCCATGATGACGTCGTGCTCGCCGAAGCCTTCCCAGTTCTGCATGCCGTTGCACTGGCAGAGATTGGCCACGAGGTTTCGATGGGTGAGCATCACGCCCTTGGGAAGCCCCGTGGTGCCGCTCGAATACGGCAGGGCGACCAGATCCTCCCGCGGATCGATGCGCACGGCGGGCGGCTCCGTCCCCCCCTCGAGAAGATCGGAGAAGGCAGTGGCGCCCTCCGCGGATCCGAAGACGAAGATCTCCTCGACCGCGCTCTTCCTCGCCGCCTCCTTCGCCTTGTCGAGGAACGGCGCCACCGTCACGAGGAAGCGTGCCCGGGAGTCCGTGAGCTGCTTGGCGAGCTCGTCCGCGGTATAGAGCGGATTGGCGGTGGTATTGATGCCGCCGATCGCGGCCACCGCGAGAAAGATCACCGCGTACTCCGGCACATTGGGGCTGTAGATGGCGAAGACATCGCCTTTCTTGAAGCCCCGCTTGGCGAGGCCGGCCGCCGCCTTGCGCACGCCCTCGGCGAGCTGGCGGTAGCTGAGCGTCCGCCCCGACGGCCCGTCGATGAGGGCCGGCTTGTCGCCGAGCCGGGCCGCGTGGCGCAGGACGAACTCCGTGATCGACACCTCGGGAATGGTGACGTCGGGGCTGGTGCTCTTCACGATCATCGGGGGCTCCTTGAGGTGAGCGGCATAGAAGCTGTCGAAGACTGTGCCACAGTATCGCGAATTTCGGGAGGGCGATGGTGTTGTCGAGCAGGATCATCCCCTGCCCGATGCACATCGCGACGAGGGTGAGCCGGGGCCGCCCGGGAGCGAGCGGCGCCGGGGCCGGGCTCAACCGGAGGTCGTGGGACTCCCCATGCCCTCCAGCACCGCCTCGCGCCACTCCCGCTTCAAGGGAAGAATGGGCGGCACGGGCGCCATGTCGGGCGCCGGGGTCGCGGGGGCCACCGCATCCTTGCGATCGGTGGCCGCTCCCTTCTTCATGAAGAGGTTATAGATCGCCCACTGGATGCGGCGCCGCGAGCCGCGAAGCGGGAAGCGCTTCGCCATGGAGGTCGGCGAGTAGAACGTCTCGTAGGCTTCCGTCTGGCCCAGCCGGAGCTGGTCGCCCGTCATCTGGGCGGGCCGGTAGACGACGTTGGCCTGGTCGTACATCGTCCAGTCGTAGGACACGATGCGGTCGGCCTTCTTCATCTCGTACCAGGTGAGGGTGCCCGGATACGGCGTGAGGACGGAGTATGCGCAGGCGTCGTAGTCGGAGTCGATGTTGAAGTGCGAGGTCGTCTTGAACACGGAGGGGTCATCGCCGTCGAAGCCGAACATGAAGAGGCCGAACACCATGATGCCGTACGAGTGCACCTTCTCCACGAGGGCGGCGAAGGTCTCGGGCCGGTTCACGTGCTTGTGCACGCTGGTCAGGGTGGAGCGCGTGATGGACTCGAAGCCGATGCTGAGCAGCGTGCAGCCGCTCGCCGCGGCCAGCTCGAGCATGCGGTCGTCCTGGGCGTACTTCGAGGTGACCCCGGCCTGCCAGCTGAAGCCGCGCCCCTTGAAGGCGCGCATGACTTCCTTGGGCCGGTCGGGCGTGCCGAAGAAGTCGGCGTCGTTGATCGAGATGTTGCGCGAGCCGCACGTCTCCACCTCGCGGAGCACCTCGTCCACGGGGCGATACCGGAACTTGAGCCCGTTCATGAGCGGCTCGGCGCAGAAGGTGCAGCCCTGATGGCAGCCGCGCGAGGTCTGCACGAAGGTGCTGTTGACGTAGCGGTGCCGCTTGAGGAGGTCGTAGCGCGGCGGCTTGAGGTCTTCCATTGGATGCAGCCGATCCGCCTTGTAGAGGCCGCGCATCTCCCCCTTCTCGAGATCGTCGAGGAGCTTGGGGAGGACGAGCTCGACCTCGCCGATGCAGACCGCGTCGCAGTGCCGGAGCGCTTCCTGCGGCATGAAGCTCGGATGCACACCACCCATGGCCACCGGTATCCCGCGCGCCCGGAAGGCGTCGGCGATCTCGTAGCCGCGGTTCACGTAGCTGGTCATGGCGGAGATGCCCACGAG
>DASYQB010000234.1:0-4368 GCA_036005985.1 Candidatus Methylomirabilota bacterium
AGCGAGGAGCGGTGATCAAGGCGGACATGGCGGTGTTCGATCTGGGGCCGACGGGACTCACCATCGCGCAGCCGGCGGAGCCCGGCCCCGCCGACGAAGCGCTCCGCAGCCGCGGGCCGGGGCCCTTCCAGGTCTTGTACCGTGCCGGGAGCATGGATGCCGCCGCCCGCTGGATGATCGGGCACGGCATGCCCGCTCCCGCGCGCGGCATCCGTAACAACGGCGAGCAGGCGATGCTGGTGGGACCAGAGCACGCCTGCGGCGCTTATATCGGCTTCGTGGGGCCGGCGTAGGAACCATGCGCGCCTTTCCCCATCCCTACGCCTGGGCGGCGTTCGGTCTCAGCGGTCTTCCCCGGTGACCTCTCCCGGCCTCACGCGGCGCGAGCTCATGCGCGGAGCGCTTGGCTCGGCGGGGGCCGCCCTGCTTCTCAACGCGTGCTCGGGAGTGAGTGGCAGGCGCGCGGAGGCGCTCGATCCCCGCGTGCCCGTCCTGATCGACCGCGCCATCTCCGTGGACATGCACACCCACGCCGCGGGGGCGGGATACGCGCGCGCGCCGCGCTATGACCTCGCCGCCCGCATGCGGGAAGGGCACATGACGGCGGTCTGCCTGTGCCACTCGGCCGACGGGCCGGTCATCGGCCGCGCCACTTCGAGCGGGCCATTCCGCCAGCATCGCGATCCTCGTCCGGGCGAGCTCTACGCCCATACCGTTCGCCGCCTCGACTTCATGGACGCCCTCGTGGCCGGCGCCTCCGGTCTCAGGCGCGTGCTCACGCCGGCGGATCTCCTCGCCGCCAAGGCGGAGGGACAGCCCGCCCTCATCGGCACGATCGAGGGCTGCCAGTTCATGGACGGAAAGCTCGAGCGGATCGAGGAGGTCTACCACCGGGGGATTCGCCAGCTCCAGATCGTCCACTACATGCCGAGCGACCTGGGCGATCAGCAGACGGAGCCGGGAGCGTGGAAGGGGCTGAGCCCGCTCGGCGCGGAGGTGATCCGGGAGTGCAATCGCCTGGGCGTGGTGGTCGACGTGGCCCACGGGACGTACCAGCTGGTGGAACAGGCAGCCCAGGTGAGCGCCGTGCCGTTCATCCTGTCGCATACCTCGCTGTCGCGGGGACCGCTCCGGCCCTACACGCGACTGATCTCGGTGGAGCACGCGCGGCTCATGGCTCAGGCGGGCGGGGTGATCGGGATCTGGCCGAATGGAAACCTCTTCGTGAACGCCCAGGCGTGGGTGGCGGACATCGCCCGCACCGTGGATGCCGCGGGCGTGGATCACGTGGGCATCGGCACGGACATGGAAGGCGGAGTGAACGAGGTCTGGGCCGACTACGCCGAGCTTCCGGCCTTGGTCAATCTCCTTCTCGAGCGAGGCTTCAGCCCTGAGGAGACTTCAAAGCTCATCGGCGGTAACTATGTACGGATATTTACTAAAGCCCATGAGAGCAGGAAGGCCTCATGAGTGTAGCCCCGGAGCTGCTGGACGCGGTGGGCGACCTGCTCCAGCCGCTCCTCGAGACGCTGGAGCGCGTCGTGTGGGTCCAGCGGCATCTCTACCCTCCCCAGGCACAGCACCTCGCCCGGGAGCTGGCGCCGTGTCGCGAGGCGGTATCCGGGCCGTTGCAGGCGCTCGAGGCCCGGGACTGGCCGCGGGGTCTCCACTTCATGCGCGATCGGCTGGCCGGGGCGGCGCGGCAGACCGTCGAGCTGGTGGGGGCTTTCGTGGACGCGTCGCAATCGCCGGAGGGGCCCATCGGTCTCTACCGCGCTCTCCGCCGCTTCTCGGGCGTGCAGGAGACTCTCTATCCCCTCGCGCCCGTCTTCGATCCGGTGAGCCGCTGGTTTCTCGAGCCCGCCCGCCGCGACGACGATGCCCTGGTGGCCCGACTGCGCGCGGCCGCCCTGCGCGATGACGAGGCGAAGGTGGGCGTGCTGCATGCCTCGAACGAGCGGAGCGACCGCGGAGGCTTCTCCCTGTATGTCCCCGAGGCATGGGAGGGTGGGATTCCCAGGCCGCTCATCGTCTCCCTCCACGGGGGCCACGGCCACGGCCGTGACTTCCTGTGGACGTGGCTCCGGGAGGCGCGCTCGCGCGGCATGCTGCTTCTCTCACCCACCTCGCTGGATCGCACCTGGTCCATGATGGGCCCCGACGTGGACGCGGAGCCCCTGCGCGAGATGGTCGAGTCTGTGGCCGCCCGCTATGCGGTGGACCGCGAGCGCGTGCTCCTCACCGGCATGTCGGACGGCGCCACCTACGCGCTCTACTGCGGGCTTCGCGAGGGCATGCCGTTCACCCATATCGCCCCCGCCTGCGGGGTGCTGCATCCGGCGCTCTTCGCCACCGGCGATCTCCAGCGGGCGCGCGGCCGGCCGATCTACCTGGTCCACGGCGCCCTCGACTGGATGTTCCCCGTCGCCGCCGCCCAGTTGACGCGCCAGACCCTGCTCGCCGCAGGCGCCCGGCTCGTCTACCGGGAGATCGAGGATCTCTCCCACACCTATCCGCGGGACGAGAACCCGAAGATCCTCGACTGGCTCACGGGCGACCCTACGGCTTGAGGATCACCCGGGTGGCCGCGGTGCCGCTGCCCTTGCCCTGCCACTCCGCGAACTCGAAGGCCTTGTTGACCTCGGCGAGCGGGAAGCTGTGGGAGACCACCTTGGACAGCGGGTACTTGTCCTTGGTGCGCACGAGGAAGTCGAGAGCGGCGGGCATGATCCACGGGTTGTAGTGCATCAGGCCCGTCCAGTGGATCTGCTGGGTGATGACCTTGGTGGCGGGGAAGCTCACGTGCTGGGGCACGATGTTGCCGATGTCGACGAACTTGCCGTTGAAGCGGACCATGTCGAGCCCTTCCACGGTGGCGGCGGCGATGCCCACCACCTCCACCACGACGTCGGCGCCCCGCCCCTCCGTGAGATCTTTCACCCGCTGCACGCGGGCCTCGGGGGTCTTGAGCTCGTTCATGTCGATCACGTCGGTCGCGCCGCACTGCCTCGCCATGTCGAGCCGACCCTGCTGCCCGTCGATGGAGATGACCCTGGACGCGCCCTTCTCCGCGGCCACCGCCGCCGCGTAGATGCCGAGCCCGCCCGCGCCCTGGATCACCACCACGTCGCCGAACTTCATCTCCGCATACTCGATGCCGTGGAGGACCTGGCACAGGGCGCAGTTCACGGGCGGGATGGCGTCGTCGGGAAGCACGTCGGGCACCTTGAAGACGTAGTGCCCGGGAGGCAGGTAATAGTAGTCGGCGTAGCCGCCATCGCAGTACGGGTATTGGTCGAGGTTGAACTGCATGCTCCGGCGCGAGCGATGCGGACAGGCGTGGTGCTCGCCGCGGATGCACCAGTAGCAGCGATTGCACGGATTGAAGAACGGGAAGGCGACGCGGTCGCCCTCCTTGAGGGGCCGCCGGAGCGAATCGGTCTCCACCCCGCGTCCGAGGCTGTGCACGACGCCCGTGAACTCGTGGCCGGGCACCCGCCGCAGATCCGGGCCCTGGTAGTCGCCGTCGTTCCGCCAGTAGTGGAGGTCGGAGCCGCAGATGGCCGCCGCGGTGTTCCGGATGAGAATGCCTCCCCGATCGATCTCCGGAGTGGGCAGGCTCTCGAGCTCGAGCGGCTTGCCGGGCTGGTTCAGCACGACGGTCAGTCCTTTGGGCACGGAAGTCTCCTTTGGGGGCTATCGGTGAGCGACGGTCGCTATTTTACCTTGAGAAGGTCCCGCAGTCCGTCTCCGACGAGATTGACGGCGAGGACAGTGGCGGCGAGGAAAGCGCCGGGAAACAGGATGATCCAGAACGCGCGCTGCACGTAGGCGCGTCCCTCGGCCATGATGTTGCCCCAGGATGGGATATTGGGCGGCGTGCCCGCGCCGAGAAACGACAGATACGCTTCGAACAGCATGGCCGAGGCGCAGATATACGTCCCCTGCACGATGAGGGGAGCCACGAGAGCGGGCAGGATATAGACGCGCAGGATGCGGGGCGTCTCCGCGCCGAGGGCACGCGCGGCCTCCACCATGGTCTGCTCGCGCAGGCTCAGCACGGAGGCGCGCACCACGCGGACCACGCGCGGAATCTCGGGGATCACGAGGGCGATGATGACGTTGCGCACGCTCGCCTTGAGGAGCGCCATGAGGGCGAGGGCGAGGAGGATGGCGGGGATGGCCATGAGGCCGTCCATGATCCGCATGACGAAGCGATCCAGGCGGCGGTAGTAGCCGGTGACGAGGCCGATGACGATGCCGAAGGCCAGGCTCGCCGTGCCGACGACCACGCCCACGAGGAGGGAGATGCGCCCCCCGTAGAGCACGCGCGAGTAGATGTCGCGGCCGTACTGGTCGGCGCCGAAC
>DASYQB010000235.1:0-3204 GCA_036005985.1 Candidatus Methylomirabilota bacterium
TCGCGCTGGTGGGCACGACGGTCGAGCTCCCGCGCGAGCTCCTCGCGGTCGACGGAATGGATCCAGTCGAAGAGCTCCACGGCGTCCCGGGCCTTGTTGGTCTGGAGCGAGCCGATGAGATGCCACGGTACGGGCCGTCCGAGTCCGGCGACCTTCTCCTTCGCTTCCTGGACGCGATTTTCTCCCAGAGCCCGGACCCCGGCCGTGACGGCCAGCCGTATCCGCTCGATCTCCACCGTCTTGGACACCGCGATGAGGAGCACGTCGTCCGGCTTTCGACCGGCGCGCTCGCAGGCGCGAGCGACGCGCTCATGCACAGCCTCGAGGTTTGCGCGAATGTCTTGTATCAATGTCTGTCCGGCTGGCCGATTCTAGCACGCCGCGCTGCGGGCTGCCTCTCCGGCGCCACCTATATCAGCGTCCGACGCGGGAAGAGCGGCGATGGAGACCAGTCGCCCCATCTTCCCCCGGCGATACGAGTAGAAGAGGTCGGTCCGGCAGCCCGTGCACAGTCTCGGATTGCAGATGCGGTCGCCCGGGATCCCTGCCCCCCGAAGCTGCTCCTCATTGGCGGCCCAGAGATCGAACATCCACTTTCCCGGTCCCACCGCCTTGACCCATGTCCCCCAGCGACCGGTGAAGGCCTGGTCGAGCTGCGCGATCACCGGCTTGTCCACCTCGTAGCAGCACGGGCCGATCGACGGACCCAGCGCGGCGAGGAACCTCTCGGGCCGGCCGCCCGCCGCCGTCAATGCCTCCACGGCGGCCCGGGCCACCGATTGCACGGTGCCCCGCCAGCCGGCATGCGCCGCGGCCAGGCGCCGTCCGTCGGGATCGTAGAGAAGGAGCGGCACGCAATCCGCGGAGAAAACGGCGATGGGCAATCCGGGCGTCACCGTGACGATCGCGTCGGCGTTTCCCGCGAGGCCGCCCGCGCTGGCGTGAATCACCGCCGCTCCGTGGACCTGCTTGAGAAAGGCGGCGGGCTGAGAGCCCAGGCCGTTCTCGGCGAGCAACGGCTGGGCATCGGAGCCGAGCGGCGGGTAGGGATCCCTGAACGCGGTCACCCCGGGGAAATTTCGCGTGGTGAAGAGATGAGGCAGACCAGCCTCCTCGAGGAGCGGCGAGCGGAAGTGCGTGGGTGGATCACCTTCGAGGCGGGGATCGGTCATCGCGTCAACATTGTCTCATGCGGCGCGGTACCATGAGGCGGTGCCCTACACGGACATCCGTGTGCGCCATGTCCGCAGCGGCCCAGGCCGCCCGGGCGGCGACTACGTCCTCTACTGGATGCAGGCCTATCGCCGCCTCGAAAATAACCACGCGCTCGACGAGGCGCTCCGGCGCGCCGACAAAGCGGGCAAGCCACTCGTCGTCTACGAAGGGCTCAGGCTCGACTACCCGTGGGCAAGCGTCCGGCACCATCGCTTCATCCTCGAGGGCATGCAGGCCAATCGCGAGGCGGCGACCCGGCTCGGTCTCGCCTACTGGCCTTTCGTGGAGACAGAGCGCGGGTCGGGCCGAGGTCTGATGGTCCGACTCGCCGAGCGGGCCACTCTCGTCGTCACCGACGACTTCCCCTGCTTCGTGGTTCCCGACCAGACGGAGGCGCCCGCCGGGTCACGGTTCCCGTCATCGCGGTGGACGGCAACACCATCGTGCCCCTCGCGCGACTCCAGGGGCAGGAGCCCGCCGTCACCAGGGCCGCCCACCTGCGTCCACGCATCCACCGAGACTTCGCCGACGCGTGGGAGCACCGTGCAAACGCGGAGCCCCGCGTTCCGCGCGTGGCGCGCTCGAGCCTTTCCCCGCCCTTTCCGCCCGCGGACCTGGGAGATGTCGATGGTCTCCTCGTCCGGCTCCCCGTGGATCGATCGGTTCCCGCGGTGGCGGGAAGGCCCGGCGGCTCGGTGGCCGCGGGGCTTCTCGCGCGCCGGCTCGCCGGTTACGCGGAGTCGCGGTCCGAGCCTGCCCCGCCCGAGGCGTCACGCCAGAGCGGGTTGAGCCCGTATCTGCACTTCGGCCACATCTCGATCGAGACGGTGGTGGAGCGCGCCCTCTCCACCACCGATCGCTGGACGCCCATGAATCTGGAGCCGCGCATGGCGGGCCGGCGCGAGGGCTTCTACACGCGGAACGCCGATGTCGGCGCCTTCCTCGATGAGGCCATCACGTGGCGGGATCTCGGCTATCACTGGCACTGGTCGCGCCGGAAGGACACGGAGAGCATCGAGCGTGCCCTGCCCGCGTGGGCGCTCAAGACGCTGGCCGAGCACGCAGACGACGAGCGCGAGTACGTCTACACGCCGGCGGAATGGGAGGCGGGGGCGACCCACGATCCGCTGTGGAACGCGGCCCAGCGGGAGCTCGTGGCCACCGGCACCATCCACAACTACCTGCGCATGCTGTGGGGAAAGAAAGTGATCGAGTGGTCCCGCTCGCCGGAGGAGGCGTACCGCACCCTCGTTCACCTCAACAACAAGTACGCCCTCGACGGCCGCGACCCCAATTCCTGGAACGGCATCCTGTGGTGCTTCGGACTCTTCGATCGTCCGTGGGCGCCCGAGCGCCAGGTGCTGGGCCGGATCCGCTACATGTCCTCCGCCAACACGGCGAAGAAGTTCCGCCTGGGACCCTATCTCGCCTACGTGGACCGCCTGCCCAAGCCCGCCTGAGCGCGCCTTCCCGCGGCCTGTCTAGGCCGGCCTGACTTCGGACGTGCAGTGCGCGCAGCGAGTGGCCCCGAGCGGTATGGCGGAGAGGCAGAGCGGACACGGCCGCGTGGTCACGGGGGCCACCACGGGCGGGAACATCCGATTCACCTGCTTGATCAGAAGGAAGATGGCGAAGGCCACGATGAGGAAATCCACGATGGTCTGCAGGAAGGCGCCGTAGTTGAGGGTGGGCGCTCCCGCCGCCTTCGCCGCGGCCACCGTGGGGAAGGGCTGTCCGGTGAGGCTGATGAAGAGATTGGAGAAGTCCGCCTTGCCGAGGAGGAGACCGATGGGGGGCATGAGCAGATCGCTGACGAACGAGGCGACCACGCGGCCGAAGGCCGCCCCGATGACCACGCCCACCGCGAGCTCGACAACGCTGCCCCGCATGATGAATTCTTTGAACTCTTTCAGCATGGCAGCCTCCCTGATGTTTAGTCGTCTCTGGTTCGTTTAGTCGGCCTGCCTCCTGAGAAACGCCGGAACGTCC
>DASYQB010000236.1:0-4882 GCA_036005985.1 Candidatus Methylomirabilota bacterium
GGTGGCCTCCCGCTGCTGGGACATGTTCTTTTCCTCGATGCGGACGACCAGCTCCACGAGACCTTCGACCTGACGGAAGAGCGGGTAGCCGGACTTGAGCTGGAGCTCCATGGCCTGGTCGACCTTGCCGTCGCGGACGAGGTTGGCCACGTCGGCCACCGTGGCCATAACGTCGCTTTGGGCGCCCCGGATACGCTGGATGACCTCGCGCTCCTCGGCGGGGGCGGCGTTCTCGATCTCCGCGAGCATGGTGTTGAGGCGGTTGTTCTCCCTGAGGATGCTTCCGATCGTCTCCTCGTCGCGGAGAATGAGGGCCATGGCGGTGTAGTTCATCTGGAGGGCAAGGGCGTGCTGAGCCTGCCGCGCCGCGGTAACGCGCTCATGGGCGTGATGCATCGCCTCGCTCTGGGCGGCCATCCGGCTCATGATCTCGAGGCTTATCGCGCCCATGACCGCCACGAGGAGGGCCACGAGCATGAAGGCGGCGAGGAGCTTGAAGTGCACGGAGGATCGCATGCGCGCCACCGCGCGCACCAGGCGCCCCGCCGGCGTGTACAACAGGAGGAGGCGGGCGCCACGATCGCTCACCCCGCGAGCGGCCGCGGATGCGTTCGCGGCGGGGTCGGCAAGGTAGCCAGCTTCGTGACGAGACGTTGAAGACAATGCACGGGCATGCTAGCAACCGCCCTCCGAGGAAGTCAAGGAAGCCCACCCCGTCGGGACCTTGACACGCGGACGTCGGAAGCTTAGCGTCACCACATGCGGCCGAAGAAGATCCTCATCGTCGACGACACCGCGCACAACGTGAAGATGCTCGTGGACCTCCTCTCCGCCAAAGGCTACGAGACGGTCACCGCCGCCTCCGGGCAGGACGGCCTCGACCAGGTCGAGACGGAGCGGCCCGACCTCGTCCTTCTCGACGTGATGATGCCGGGCATGGATGGCTACGAGGTGTGCCGGCGGATCCGCGCCAATCCCGAGCACGCCATGCTCCCCGTGGTCATGGTCACCGCCCTCGACCCCGCGCGCGAGCGCATCAAGGGGCTCGATGCGGGCGCCGACGACTTTCTCACCAAGCCCGTCAACATGGCCGAGCTGGCCGCGCGCGTCCGCTCGCTCCTCCGCATCAAGGACCTCTACACCACCGTGCAGGCCCAGGCGGCCGAGCTCGCCGATCTCAACAGCAACCTCGAGGAGCGCGTGCGAACGCAGGTGGCCCAGCTCGAGCGCCTGGGGCGGCTCAAGCGCTTCTTCTCCCCGCAGCTCGCCGAGCTCATCGTGAGCGGGGGCGCCGAGGATCCGCTCAAGAGCCATCGTCGGGAGATCACCGTGGTCTTCGTGGACCTGCGCGGCTTCACCGCCTTCGCGGAAACGGCGCCGCCCGAAGAAGTCATGGGGGTGCTCCACGAGTACCACCGGGAGATGGGCCGGCTCATCCTGGAATGCGAAGGCACCCTGGAGCACTTCGCGGGAGACGGCCTGATGGTCTTCTTCAACGATCCGGTGGAGATGACGGACGCCCGAGAGCGCGCCGTGCGCATGGCCCTCGCCATGCGGGGGCGCGTGGAGGCCCTCGTGCCCGAGTGGCGGCGGCGCGGCTACGATCTCCATTTCGGGGTGGGCATCGCGCACGGGATCGCCACCATCGGCGCCATCGGCTTCGAGGGACGGTGGGACTATGGGGCGATCGGCCCCGTCTCGAATCTCGCCTCCCGCCTGTGCGCGGAGGCCAAGCCGGGCCAGGTGCTCATGCCGGCGACGCTCCTGTCGCACGTGGAGTCGCTGGTGACCGCGGAATCGGTGGGCGAGCTCACCCTCAAGGGCTTTGCCGAGCCCGTGCCCGCCTACAATGTCCTGAGTCTCCGGGCGAGCTAGGGGGGCCGTGTTACACTCCGGGGCAGAGGACCGATGATATGGCCATCCTGAAAGTCGCCCGTCTCGGACATCCCGTGTTGCGCGAGAAGTCGTTACCCGTTCCCCTGGACGAGATCCGGCAGCCCGAGACCCAGCGCCTCATCGATGACCTGGTCGAGACCATGCGCGAGTACAACGGCGCGGGTCTGGCCGCGCCGCAGGTACACGTGCTCAAGCAGATCTGCGTCATCGAGGTCCTGGGCAATCCCCGCTATCCCGAGGCGCCCGCCATTCCGCTCACCGTGCTCATCAATCCGGTGGTGACCCCGATCACCGAGGAGCTGGAGGACGGGTGGGAAGGGTGTCTGTCCGTGCCCGACATGCGCGGCATGGTCCCGCGCCACACCGCGGTCAAGATCGAAGCGTACGATCGCGAGGGCACGCGGATCGACGGCGTGGCCAAGGAGTTCTTCGCCCGGGTCATCCAGCACGAGACCGATCATCTCCACGGCCGCGTCTACCTCGACCGGATGCGCGACTTCTCGACCCTGACCCATCTGGCCGAGTGGAACAAGTACTGGCTGGGCATCCAGGAGCAGGACGATTAAAGTCGTGGGCGTGGTGAAGGACCTGTTCTTCGTGGCACGCATCAGAGAGACGGCGCGGATGGTTGGTACCCCCCTGAGCTTCGCTCGCACGCCCCTCGAGCTCGAGACCGCGCTCGCGGACAGCCCCGACCTGGTGATCCTCGACCTCACCACCAACGGCTGGGACTACGAAGCCTTCTTCACCGTGCTGGAGGCGAGGGCGACGCGTCCGCCCGTGCTCGGCTTCACCACCCACGCCCTGGCCCGCGCCACCCAGCCGCTGCACGCGCGCTGCGCCCGGGTGGTGACCAAGGAGACGCTGACCCTGGAGCTGCCGGAGCTGCTCAAGAGCGGAGTGACGGCATGACGAGCGAGGAGTTCGTCCGCGACCTCGACGCGCGCAACCAGACCGTGCTCAAGCGCCTGGATCCGGACTCGACACTCCGGCCGGAGGTGAAGGGCGAGCTGACCGTTCTCAACCTCCTCAAGGTGGCCCTCAAGAACGAGATCGAGGCCACGGAGATCGCCTCGCGCTGGCTGGTGGCCACGGACGACGTCGAGGTCAAGATGGCCTTCGCCCGGCAGGCGGGTGATGAGGCCAAGCACTATCGCATGATCGCCGACCGGCTCCGCGAGCTCGGCTTCGACGCCAAGAGCTTCAATCCCGTGGCCAAGGGCTATGGGCCGCTCTTCCAGTTCCTCGACCGGCTGACCACCACCGTGGAGCGGGTGGCCGCGGGACAGTTCACGCGGGAGGCCATCGCGGTGGTGAAGAACCGCCAGTTCATCGAGTTCTGCGAGCGGGCAGGGGACAAGGTGACGGCCACCCTCTACCGCGATGTCATCGAACCGGACGAGTATTTCCATCATCAGCTCGGCCGCTCCCTTCTCCTCCGCTTCGCGGTGACGGACGAGGCGCAGGAGCTGGCCCGGCGCGCCTCCGCGCGCACTCTCGCCCTCGCGGAAGAGCTTCAGCAGGCCGCCTTGAAGACGGCCGGTATCCATCACGCTCCCGGCTGCTGATGAACCCCGACCCGTCGCTCCTCGAGCTCTCGGAGCTGGTTTCCCGGCCTGACGGCCGCATCGATCTGGCCCGGGCCGCGCTGTCCATCGCCCGCTGGGAATATCCAAGACTCGACGTCGACGCCTATCTGGAACGACTGGACGGTCTCGCCCGGTCGGTGGACGGCGTCCGGCGCTCTCCCGACGCCCTCGGTCGCCTCCACCGTCTCCGCGAATACCTCTTCGTGGAGCAGGGCTTCGCCGGGAACCGCGACGAATACTACGATCCGCGCAACAGCTTCCTGAACGACGTGCTAGACCGGCGCCAGGGCATTCCCATTACCCTGAGCCTCGTGCTCATGGAGGTGGGCAAGCGCCTCGGCCTGGCCATCGAGGGCATCGGGCTGCCCGGGCACTTCATCGCGGGCGCCCGCCTCGACGACTCGCAGATTCTCCTCGACCCTTTCAACGGAGGCGCCCTCGTGACCCCCGAGGAATGCGAGGAGCTGGTCGGAGGCGTGGTGGGGCGTCCGGTGACCCTCTTGCCCGAGCACTACGCGCCGGTGTCGGGGCGGCAGCTCCTGACGCGCATGCTCGCCAATCTCAAGGGCGCCTACTGGCGACGCCAGGAATGGGACCGCGTGGTGGGTGCCATCGACCGCCTCCTCGTGCTCGACCCGAAGGCGGCCAGCGAGTGGCGTGACCGCGGCGTGGCCTGGAGCAATCTGGGGGAAGTGCGACGCGGGCTCGGCGACTGGGAACGCTACCTGACGGAGTTTCCCGACGCCGAGGACCACGAGACGGTCAAGGGACATCTCCGCCGAGCACGCCAGAAGCTCGGCCAGCTCAACTAGCCCCATCGACGACCAACCCGAGGATCCCGGCATGAGAGTGAGAGGCGGGCAGAACATCTACGGTTTCTCTGTGGGCATTCTCATGCTCGACACCCAGTTCCCGCGCATTCCCGGCGACATGGGCAATGCCGCGACCTTCGATTTCCCCGTGCTCTACCACCGCGTGCGCGGCGCCTCGCCGGATCTCGTGGTGCGGCACGGTCAGCGGGCCCTCCTGCCCACCTTCATCGAGGGGGCGCGCGCCCTCGAGCGCGAGGGAGTGCGCGCCATCACCACCAACTGCGGCTTCCTCGCCATGTACCAGACCGATATGGCCGCCGCCGTCTCCATCCCCGTCTTCACCTCGAGCCTCATGCTGGTGCCGCTCGTCTACCGGATGCTTCCTCCCGGCAAGGCGGTGGGCATCATGACCGTGGACGCCTCGTCGCTTCGCCCCGATCACTTCGCGGGGGCCGGTATCACCCGGGACATCCCCACCGTGGTAGCGGGCCTCGAGACGGAGAAGGAGTTCACGCGCGTGATGCTCGACAATCAAATGGAGATGGACGTCGAGGTCGCTCGCGAGGAGCATCTGACGGTGGCGCG
>DASYQB010000237.1:0-4348 GCA_036005985.1 Candidatus Methylomirabilota bacterium
CCATCCAGTGGGGCATGGAGAGCCAGGTCCTCAACGTGGACCGCCTCGACCGCGCCGCTCTCGTTCACGAGATCGAGGGCCTCTACCGCGACCAGCTCGTGCGAGAGCTCCAGGAGGAGCGCGGGTTCTCCGCGAGCAAGATCGACACCGTCCGTCTCTCCCGCTCCATTGCCGACGCCGCGGCCTGGTTCGAGGCACACGCGCCCGAGCGGCTGGTCGAGCTGGGCGAGCATATTCATCGATACCGCGCCACCCTCGCCGCGTACGCGATCAAGGACCAGGCGGTGCGCGAGCGGCTCGCTCACCGGCCCGTGCGCGTGCGGTTGCGGCGGAGCTGGAAAGCCGCCATAGGGTTGCCCGTCTTCGCCTACGGCCTGATCACGAGCGGCCTCCCCTACCTCTTGCCCCGGTGGCTCGCCCGGCGCACCGCAACCAAGGAGACCAACTACGCGACCACGCGCCTCCTCGCCAGCACCATTGCCTTTCCCCTCTTCTGGGGCGTGGAGACCTGGCTCGCCTGGCGATGGGTGGGCTGGATGTGGGCGCTCGCCTTCTTGCTCTCCCTGCCCGTGGCGAGCATCCTCGCCTACCATTACCTCCGCGGCCTCGGCCGCTTCCGGGCGCAGATGGGCTTCGGTCTCCTCGCCATGACGCGACATCAGACGGCCACGCGCGTCCTCGCCGAGCGCCAGCGGCTCATCGATCTCCTCGAACGCGCGAAGGACGAGTATCTCGCGGCCACGAAAGGATCGAGCTTTTGACCATCCACCTTCTCGAAGAGCTTTCGAGCCCCGCCGTCGACGCCCTGCCGCGCGAGCGGACGGTGGTCATTCTCACCGCCAGTCCCCTCGAGACACATGGCCCTCACCTGCCCGTGGGCGTGGACGCCTTCACCGGGCGCTACTTCGCCCAGGCCATCGCCGAGCGCATCGTGGCCGAGCGCCCGGGCTGGCATGTCGTGCTCGCTCCCACGCTTCACCTCGGCTCTTTTGCTTTCGAGGCGGTGGGCACGGTGACCGTGCGCCAGCGCGTGGTCCGCGATCTCCTGGTCGACTATGGCGATGCCCTGGCGCGCGCGGGCTTCCGCCACATCCTCATCTCGAACGGCCACGGTGGTCCCGGGCACCTCGTCGCGCTGGAGGAAGCCGCGGCGAGGGTGTCGCGGCGACGCGGCGTGACCATGGCATCGCTGACGGGCTATCTCGCGTGGGGGCTCATGTCGGGGCGCTACCTGCCGAAGTTCGAGGCGGCGCTGGGGCGAGGGCTCACCGACGACGAGCGGCTCGCCCTCTCGGAGGACGCGCACGGGGGCTGGTGGGAGACGTCGGTGATGCTCCTCCTGCGGCCCGACCTGGTGGGCGAGGGCTGGCGCGATCTTCCCCCTGCCCGCTACTTCACGGCGCACCGGCTCATCCCGAACTATCCGCTGAGGAATGGCGGCCAGGGCTATGTCGGGCACCCAGCGCTGGCCGACCCTGCTTTCGCGAAGGCGACTCTCACCGTGCTCATGGACGAGGCGATGGAGCTCGTGGGCGGCCTGCTCGACGGCCGACTGTCTCCCTCGCGAGGCCGCTCGCCTTTCTTCTCCCTGCCGATCTTCCGCACCAATTTCTGGCCGGCCGCCGCGGGCATCGGCGCGGTGGCCGTCGCGTTCCTGCTCTCGAGACGGAAACCCCAAGGAGGCGAGCCATGAAAGCGTACGTGCTGATCGAGACCGCGGCCGGCAAGACCAAGCAGGTGAAGAAGACGCTCTCCAAGGTGAAGAGCGTGCGGGCCAGCGTCTCCGCAATGGACGCCGTGACCGGCCCCTATGACTTCATCGCGGTGGTCGAGGGCCAGACCCTGGACGCCATCGGCAGCCTCGTCACCGACGCCATCGGTATCATCGACGGCGTCACGCGCACCACCACCTGCGTGGCCGTGACCGTGGGATAGCTCAGCGGAGCGGCTATCGGAGAGACGCCGGCGGCGTGTCGCCCGGCCGGCGTCTAGCCGTGCGTGATCGTCACGCCTTCCGTCAGCGTCCGGTGCACTGGACACCGCGCCGCGATCTCGGCCAGCCGTTGTCGTTGCTCGTCGGTGAGGTCGCCCCCGAGGAGCAGCTCCAGCTCGATGCTGTTGATCTTGCCCTCCCCCGGATCGCGGGTGACGCGCGTCTCGATGCGGTCCAGCGGCCAGCCCTTGCGTTCGGCATACAGCCGAACCGTGAGGATCGTTCAGGCGCCGAGGGCGGCCAAGAGCGTTTCCGGCGGGGTGGGCCCGGTGTCCTCGCCGCCGTTGGCCACGGGCTCGTCGATGAGCAGGCGGTGCGGCCCGATGCGTGCTTCCGTCTTCAGATTGCCGAGCCAGGAGACCTCCACCGGTCGTGCCATGTTCTCCCCCTGTGCTAGAATTCGCCGGTCATGCGCACCCTCGTCATGGGCGGCACGGAGTTCATCAGCCTGCATCTCGTTCGCGAGCTTCTCGCCCATGGCCACGAGGTGACGGCGTTCAATCGCGGCCGGCGCGCCGAGCGCCTCCCCGGCGGCGTACAGACCATCACGGGCGACCGCAAAGATCATGCGGGGCTGGCCGCACGCCTGAAGGGCCATCGCTTCGAGGGCGTCTTCGACATCACCTACGCGCCCACCCACGACGCCGATGTCGCGGCGCTGGTAGCGGCTCTCGAGGGGCAGCAGCCGCACATCGTCTTCATCTCCACCGGCCGAGTGTACGACCACAGTCTGCCCATTCCCTACTCCGAAGAGACGCCGCGCAGCCTGTACTGGGGCGAGTACGCCCGGCACAAGATCACCTCGGAGGATCTCCTCTTCGAGCGTCACCGGACGGGAGGAGGGCCGATCACCATCGTGAGGCCGACCCACGTCATGGGTCCCCTCAACACACGGAACAACGAGACGTTCTTCATGGATCGGATCTCGCGCGGCCGCCCCGTGCTCGTTCCCGGACACGGAGGCTGGCTGCGCCAGTTCGGTCATGTGGAAGACCTGGCCATCGCCATGGCCGCCATGCTCGGCAATCCGAAAAGCTACGGCCAGGCCTACAACGTCATGGGCGAGGACACGGTGACCCAGGTCGGCTTCGTGGAGCTCATCGCGGAGGCTATGAAGAAATCAGTGTCTTTCCGTCACTTTGACCCGACACTCTTGAAGGGTTTCGACAAGCCCGGATCGGTCTTCGGCCAGAACCTCGTCTATGACTGCCACGCCGTGCATACGACGTCCAGGATCCGCCGGGACCTGGGTATACGGCCGCGCTACACGCTGGCGTCCGCCGTCGCTCACACCTGGGAGTGGTACAAGCGCGAAGGCCTGGCCGATCGGCCCGTGGACTTCGCCTTCGAAGACAGCATCCTCGCCAAGATCGGCGCGTGACCGCCCGCTCCATCCTCGTGTATCACCCTGAGCCCGGCGACGCCCAGGGCTATGCCCGGCGCATCAAGCAGCCGCGGCCGATCTTCACCGTCATCGCGTGCTCCAGCCCCGCGGAGGCCGAGCCTCACGTAGCTGACGCCGAGGTGCTCTACGCGTGGAACTTTCCTCGCCATCTCCTGCCCCGGGCGAAGCGACTTCGCTGGGTGCAGAACATGGGCGCGGGCGTGGAGCGCTTCCTGATCCCCGAGCTGCCCAAGGGGGTCGCCCTCACGCGCATCGCCGGCATCTTCGGCCCCTGGATGGCCGAGTACGTGCTGGGGTGGTGCCTGTGGCACACCCAGCGCACGGAGCTCTTCCGGGCCCAGCAGCGCGAGAGCCGGTGGCGGCAGGTGGATCCGCTACGCCTGCACGGCGCCGAGCTCTGCATGGTGGGGCTCGGCGACATCGGCCGCACCATCGCGCGGGCCGCCCGGGGCGTCGGCATGCGCGTCTCGGGGGTGAGCCAGAGCGGCAGGAAAGCGCCGGGGGTCGATCGCGTCTACCGCGCCCGGGATCTCGGCAAGCCGCTCGCCTCCGCCGACTTCGTCGTCCTCACCGTTCCCCTCACCCCCGCGACGCGGGGGCTCATCGGAGCGCGGGAGCTCGCAAGCATGAAGTCTTCGGCGTGGCTCATTAACATCGGCCGCGGGCCCCTCGTCGACGGAGAAGCCCTGCTCGAGGCTCTCTCGAAGAAGCGGATCGGAGGGGCCATCCTAGACGTCTTCGACGAGGAGCCACTGCCCGCGGACCATCCGCTGTGGAAGCTCGAGAACGTGGTGATCACGCCGCATATCTCGGGGCCGAGCACGCCCGACGAGATCGGTCCCATCTTCGACGACAATCTTCGGCGCTATCTCGCCCGCCGTCCCCTGCGCTTCGAGGTCGACCGCAAGCGCGGCTACTAGCCCCTAGGCCTCTCGAGTCCAGAAGGCGAC
>DASYQB010000238.1:0-8460 GCA_036005985.1 Candidatus Methylomirabilota bacterium
CCGACTAGTAGAGCCAGCGGAGATCGAACGTCGCCTCGTAGAGCGCGAGCAGGCCCACGCCCACCATGGCGTAGTCCTCGAGATAGCCCTTGATCTTGGCCGGGCCGTCCTTCCACGAGCGGAGGAGTCTCTCCCCCGCCTTCATCTGCGTCACCACGAACCGGGCGTTTTTGACGGCCGCCGCGATGTAGTCGGCGCGGCCGAGGACGCGGCCGGCCTCCGCGAACGCCGCGAGGGTGAGCCCGTTCCAGGAAGCGAGGACCTTGTCGTCGAGGCCGGGATGGACGCGCTTGTCCCGGACGGCGTAGAGCCGAGCCCGGGCCGCCGCTATCAGCTCCTCCAGGCGCGCCTCGGTGAGGCCGAGATCCTCCGCCACCTCGGAGGGCTCGCGGGGAACGAAGAGAATGCTGTGTCCCTCGAAGTTGGGCCCCTTGTCCACTCCCCAGTAGGCGAGGGCGGCCCGGGTCATCTCGGGGTCATCGAGCGCCGCCGCGATCTCTTCCGCCGACCAGACGAAGAACTTGCCCTCGACACCTTCGGAATCGGCGTCCTGGGCGGAGAAGAAGCCGCCGGAGGGATGCGTCATCTCACGCAGGATGTAGTCGAGGGTCTCCTCGCACACGCGCCGGTACTCGGGGTCGCCCGTGGCGAGCCAGCCGTGCAGGTACAGCGAGGCGAGCTGGGCGTTGTCATAGAGCATCTTCTCGAAGTGCGGCACCAGCCACTGGCCGTCCACCGAATAGCGATGGAAACCGCCACCGATCTGATCGTACATGCCTCCCCGGGCCATCTTGGTCAGGGTGAGATCGGCCATGTCCTGCGCCTGCACGAGGCCCGCACGCTTCCAGTAGCGCAGGAGGAACTCCCAGTTCATGGGCTGGGGAAACTTGGGCGCGCGCCCCATGCCTCCCTCTCGCGAGTCGAACTCGCCAGACAGCGCCTGGTAGGCCGAGAAGAGGATGCCGTCCGTGAGGAGCGACGCGGAGCTCCGGAGACGCTCACCCTGCCGCATCTGCTCGAGGAGCTGCTTGCCCGCCTCCACCACTTCACCGCGCCGCGCCCGGTAGGCCTCGGCTACCCCCTGGAGCAGGCGGGGGAAGGCGGGCATGCCGTGGCGGTCCTCGGGAGGGAAATAGGTCCCCCCGTAAAACGGCACGCCGTCGGGAGTGAGGAAGACGGTCATGGGCCAGCCCCCATGCCCCGTCATGGACTGGACCGCCTGCATGTAGATCTGGTCTACGTCGGGCCGCTCTTCACGGTCCACCTTGATGTTCACGAAGAGCTGATTCATGAGGGCGGCGGTGTCCTCGTTCTCGAAGGACTCGCGCTCCATGACGTGACACCAGTGACAGGCGGAGTAGCCGACGGAGAGCAGCACCGGCTTGTCCTCGGCCCGCGCGCGCTCGAGGGCCTCCGGGCCCCACGGATACCAGTCCACCGGATTGTGCCGGTGCTGGAGAAGGTACGGGCTCGTCTCCTGCGCGAGGCGGTTGGTGTGCTGGGGCTCGGTCACGGCAGGTCGAACAGGCTCAGACCGGCTTTACGAAGGGCAGATCTGAGACGTGGCCCGAGACCAAACCCTCGCCGGACTTGACGGCCACCGCGCTCCCCGGCTCGAAGTGCTCGCGACGCACGTAGCCGAGAGCGATGGGCCGGCCGAGGGCAACGGAGCGGACGGCGGAGGTGATACGGCCGATGTCCTTGTCCGGGGCACGGATCGTATCGCCCGGCGACGGCACCGTCTCGCCATCGAGTACGAGGCCAGACAGTCCGCGGTTGATATGGCCGCGGTACTTCACGCGCGCCACCGTCTCCTGGCCGATGTAGCAGCCCTTGGTGTAGGAGACGAGCGTCTCGAGCCGGGTCTCGGGCAGGATCACGCCCTCGTCCACATCCACCCCATAGATCGGGATACCCGCCTCGAGGCGAAGCGTCTCGGCGGCATCGGTGCCCACCGGCACGGCGCCCGCTTCACGGAGGGTCTTCCACAGAGCCGGCGCATCCTCGGGAGCAACCCAGCAATGGAAGCCCGGAGTGATCGCCTCCGCGCGTTGCATGACGTGAACCGCCGCTCCGCCCACGACCACTTCGGCGTGAGCATACGGAGCGAGGTCGAGCGCCGTGCCCGACACGCGGGCCAGCACCTCGCCGGCCTTCGGCCCCTGCACCGACAGAATCGCGTAGCCGTCGTCGGAGGCTTCGAACTCGGCCTTCTCCGAGATCAGGAACTTGTCGATGGCCTGAAGGAATTTCTCCGTTGAGCCGGCGGGGAGTTCCAGGAGGATGCGATCGGGGAGCGCGTACACGACGACGAGCGAGACCACCTTGCCGACGGCGTCGAGAAAGGCGGCTGGGCAACCCTGCCCCGGCTGAAGTGCCTTCACGTCGTTGGAGAGCATGCCCTGGAGAAATGCCGCGCGATCGCGACCTGTCACCGTGGCCTTGCCGAGCATGGAGCGATCGATCAGCCCGGCGCCTGTCATGACCGCGCGGTGCTCGGCGGCCATGTCGCCGTAGTCGGCCGGCACGAGCCAGCCGGAGAACTCCCGGAGTCGGGCGCCCGCGGAGCGGTGGAGATCGTTCAGCGTCAGCTGATTGGACACGGCCCCATTTTGACGTGCTTCTCGCGGAAGTCAACTTGCGAGGGGCGACGCTCTCGGCCACAATGGCCCGCGTGAAGCTTCCCGACAAGAAGGCGACGCGCGCTTTCCAGCGGCGCCTCCTCGGCTGGTACGCCCGTCACGGTCGCGACCTGCCGTGGCGCCGCACGCGCGAGCCCTACCGCGTCCTCGTCTCGGAGATCATGCTCCAGCAGACCCAGGTGGACCGTGTGATCCCCAAGTACCATGAGTTCCTCGCACGCTATCCCACCTTCGAGGACCTCGCCCGGGCCCGCGCGCGCGACGTGACCGAGACGTGGCGCCCCCTCGGCTACTACCGGCGCGCGCGGAGCCTGCACGGCATCGCCCGCGAGACGGTGGCCCGCTACGCGGGCCGCCTGCCTGATGACGGCGCTGTCCTCCGGCGCCTGAACGGCATTGGTCGCTACACCGCGGGTGCCATTCTCGCCTTCGCCCACCGCCAGGACGCCGCGCTCGTCGATACCAACGTGCGACGTGTGCTCGGGCGGGTGTTCCTCGGCCCGCAACGGCTCAAGCGGCTGCGCGGTCAGAAGGCGATGTGGGACCTCGCGGAATCTCTGATACCTGCCGGACGTGCCTATGACTACAATCAGGCCCTCATGGACTTCGGCGCCACCTGGTGCACGGCGCGAAAGCCCAGGTGTCCGCGCTGTCCCATGAAGGCCTTCTGCAGGAGCTACGACCATGGCCAGGCTTGAAGGCAAGGTGACGCTGGTAGCGGGGGGCGGCACGGGCATCGGCCGCGCCACCGCGGAGCTGTTCGCGGCCGAGGGAGCCAATGTGGTGATCTTCGGGCGTCGGCCCGAGCCCCTCGCCGACGCCGTGGACGCCAGCCGCAAGGCCGGCGGCATCGCGTCGGCGGTGAGCGGCGACGTGGGCAGCGAGGCGGACGTGGCCCGGTTCGTGGCCGCGGCGCGCGCCGAGCACGGCGGCGTGGACGTCCTCGTCAATTCCGCCGCGATCCGCCTCCGCTCCCCGCTCCTCGACATCAGCGCGGCCGACTTCGCCGAGGTGCTCCGGGTCAACCTGGTCGGCGCCTTCATCCTGACCAAGACCGTGGCTCCCCTCATGCGCGACCGCGGGCGCGGCAGCATCATTCACATCGGATCCGCCCTCGGCACGGTGGCCGCTCCCGATTTCTCGCCCTATGTCGCCTCCAAGGGCGGCCTCAACCAGCTCGCGCGCGCCGCCGCGGTGGAGCTGGTCCAGGACGAGATCCGGGTCAACGTGATTGCTCCCGGCACCATCGACACGGCCATCGGCCTGGGCGTCCCCGAGTTTCGCCGGCACCTCCTCAAGCACCGCATCCCCATCGGTCGCGCCGGCCACGTGGACGACATCGCCCAGGCCTGCCTCTACTTGGCCTCCGACGACTCACGCTATGTCACCGGCGCGGTGATTCCGGTGGACGGCGGCTGGACCGCGTCCTAGCGCGGTGGCGGGGCCCATCGAGGTCGTCGCGGCCGTCATCGAGCGCGGCGGTCGCTATCTCATCACTCGCAGGCTCGAGGGCACGCACCTGGCCGGCCTCTGGGAGTTTCCTGGCGGCAAGATCCTCCCCGCCGAGAAGCCGGAGGATGCGCTCCGGCGCGAGGTGAAGGAGGAGCTCGGAGTCGAGGCGTCGGTAGGCGAGCTGATCGAGACCGTCACCTGGGCCTATCCGGAGAAAACCGTGCGGATCCTCTTCTTCCGCTGCGCCGTGCAGGGCCAGCCCTGCCCGCAGGAGAGGCAGGAGATGCTCTGGGTCGAGGCCGCGAGGCTGCCCGGCTACCGGTTCCCGGCCGCCGACCTCCGGCTCGTCGAGCGCCTCGCGGGCGGGTCATGACACCTTGACGGCGACAAGCCCGCCCGCATACGATGCGGACCCAGTGAGTCCGACGATCCCGTACTGGAGGACAGTCACTATGCTCAACGCGCTGAGAACCTTCCTGCTCGCCGCCGTCGCGGCAGCAACGCTCGCCGTGCCCGCCTTCGCCCAGGCGCCCATCAAGATCGGCGTGCTCACGCCGCTCTCGCCTCCCGGCGACGCGGCCGCGGGGCAATTCATCGTCCGCGGCGCCAAGATGGCCGCGGAGGAGATCAACGGGCAGGGCGGCGTCCTCGGGGGGCGCAAGATCGAGCTCATCGTGGAGGACGACGCGGGCACGCCGGAGAAGGGCGCCGCCGGCCTGCGGAAGCTCGTCAGCCAGGACCATGTGGTGGCGGTTGTCGGACAGTTCCACAGCTCCGTGACGGAGGCGGTTCAAGACCTGGCCGAACAGCTCAAGGTGCCGGTCTTCTTGACGCAGGCCTCGGCCAAAAAGCTCACCGAGAAACACCTGACCTATACGTTCCGCACGCACGTGATCGATCCCGACCGCGTCACGCTGTGGAACAAGTGGATACAGCAGCAGGGATTCAAGCGCGTCGCCATCCTGGCGGAGAACACGGACTACGGCGTGGGCCTGGTCGAGGAAACGAAGAAGCAGTTCGCTTCGATGAACGTCAAGGCGGATCTCAAGACCATCATCTTCGACCGGGCCGTGGTGGATCTGACGCCACAGCTCCTCGAGATCAAGAACTGGAAACCCGACCTCTTCATCAATGTCGGGATTGGCACGCCGATGTACCTGATCAGCAAGCAGGCGTACGACGTGGGTCTAGTCCCGGCCACCCCCATGCTGATCTCCTACGACGCCCCCGCCCGGCCGGAGTACTGGAAGAACCTCGGCGAGAAGGGCACGTATGCCACGTTCATCGTCTACTACCACCCGACCATGAAGCTGACGCCGCGGGGCGAGGCCTTCCGGACACGCTACCTCGAGCAGTTCAAGGAGCAGCCCGTCTACGGCGGCCTCAACGCCTACGCCCAGGTGATGCTGGTGGCCGACGCGATCAACGCCGCGAAGAGCGACAAGCCCGACGACATCGTGAAGGCCCTCCTCGGCACCAAGTTCACCGGCTGGAACGGCACCGTCGCCTTCACGCGGGGCGAGGGTCCCTACTGGCAGCAGTGGACGCCGCCCATGCTCTTCCTGCAGTACGGGAAGCCGGAGCAGCCCTTCACCGAGGCCAAGATCGTCTACCCGCCCGAGCTCAAGACCGGCGATCTGATGATGGCGCCCAAGCGCTGAACACCCAGGCGACGCGGGCCGAGCGCGGGGCCGGCTGACCGGGCGACGTGGACGCGTACCTGCTGTCCCAGTACGTCCTGTCCGGTCTCGTCATCGGGCTTATCTACAGCCTGATGGCCATCGGCATCACCTTCATCTACGGCATCATGAAGATGATCAACTGGTCCATGGGCGAGTTCTACATGATCGGGAGCTACGTCCAGTACGCCCTCCTCGCCACTGTCCTCGGCTGGGATCTGTGGTATCTGGCTCTGCCGCTTGCCATGGCCTCGGTCTTCCTGCTGGGCATCGTGGTCCAGCGATTCCTCCTGCGGCCCATGTACCTGGGCGGCCTCGAGCGCCGCGACGAGTACGCGACCATCATCACCATCGCGCTCATGGTCCTGTTCCGGAACCTCGCGATCGTGCTGGGCGGGCCGAATCAGTTCTCCCCGAAGGACTACGCGCGCGCCACCTCCCTCCTGACGCTGCCGATCTCCGGCAATCGCATGGTTGCGCTGGTGGGCACCGTCGTGCTCCTGCTGCTCTTTTACGTGCTGACCAGGAAGACCTGGGTGGGCCGCGCTTTCCGCGGCGCCGCGCAAAATCGCGTGGGCATACAGACCGCCGGCGTGGACGTCCTCCGGCTCGACATGCTGGCCTTCGGAGTGGGCGTGGCGCTCGCAGCGGCGGCCGGCGCGCTCCTCGCCCCGGACTTCCTCGTCTACCCCGAGAACGGAGCGATCTCCACCTTCAAGGGATTCGAGATCATCGTCATCGGCGGGCTGGGCTCGCTCATGGGCAGCGTGGTGGGCGGGCTCCTGCTGGGCCTCATCGAGGCGCTGGGCTCGGTCTTCCTCTCCCCCGGCTACAAGGACCTCTACGGCTTCGTGCTCCTGCTCGGTCTTCTCGCCTTCCGGCCCACGGGCCTCTTCGGGGAGCGTGAGCGGACGGTTTGAGCCGCTGCTCAGTCCTCCGGCCGCCGGGCCGTGAGAAGCGGAGCGAGGCCGGGGGCGAGGCGCGACAGCCTTTTCCCTGCCGCCACACAGAGGCCGAGCAGACCCGCCGGGTAGGCGCGCGCCACGACGATGACCAGGATGGCGAACAACACCATCCGGATCTCCCCCCAGCCGCGAAGCTCTTCCGACAGGAGCTCGATGAACACCGCTCCCAGCACCGGACCGCTGAATGTCCGGAAGCCGCCGGCAATGACCATGATGATGATCATGGCCATCTCGTTGAACTTCATCGGCGTGGGTGAGAGCAGGCCGATGTAGTGCCCCTGGAAGCCTCCCGCCACCGCGGCAAAGACGGCGGAGATGACAAAGGCCGCACGCTTCCACTTGAAGGTGTCGAGCCCCATCACGGTGGCCGCTTCCTCGTCGTCGCGAATGGCCCGCAGGTAGGAGCCGACCCGGGAGTGGACGATCTGCCAGATCACGAGAAGCGAGGCGAGGGTGAGCCCGAGGAAGAGCAGATAGTAAGGGGTGGGCTGCGCGGTGCCGAAGAGGAGCTTGGTCTTCAGCCCGAGGTCGCCGCGGGTGATGGGATACTCCACGGCCACGAGCAGCCGCACGGATTCCGCGAAGGCCCAGGTGGCGAGGGCGAGGTAGATCGCCCGCATGCGCAGGCAGAGCGTGCCCAGGCCGTAGCCGACGATGGCCGCCAAGACGACGCCCGCCCCGATGCCGACCAGGATGGGCACCCCCGCATACAGGCTCAAGAGGGCCGAGGTATAGGCCCCGATGCCCGCGAACGTGTGATGAGCGAGCGAGAACTGCCCCGCGTAGCCCGCAAGCAGATTCCAGCTCACGGCGAGGATGACGTAGTAGAGGCTGATGATGAAGATGTGGGTGTGATACTCCGACACGGCGAGGGGCAGCCAGGCCAGCGCGGCGAAGGCGAGGAGCGCCCAGGCGATGCGGCGCGCCAGCGGCGACATCAGCTCAGGCGCCCAGGAGAGCGTCGCGCACGATGGCGTGGAGCTGATCGGCGAAGTCCCGACGCGGCCCTTCGCGCCGGACTTCCCCGCGCTCGATCATGTAGAGATAGTCGGAGACCTGAACGGCCTTGTTGATGTTCTGGTCCACGAGGAGGATGGTCACGCCCTGCTCCCGGACCGCGAGCAGCTGCGCGTAGACCTGCTCGACGATGCGGGGCGCAAGCCCCGCCGACGGCTCGTCCACCAAGAGGAGGGTGGGCTCGGTCACGAGCTCCTTGGCGAGGGAGAGCATCTTGGCCTCTCCGCCCGAGAGCGTGGTGGCGCGCCGGCGTCGCTTCTCGCGCAGGCGCGGGAAAGCCGTGTAGGCGCCCTCCAGCCTCGCCGCCACGCGAGCCCGGTCCCGCTTGATCACCCACGCCCCGAGCTGGAGATTCTCCTCCACCGTGAGCTGGGGAAAGATGTTCGCCCCCTGCGGCACGTAGCTGATGCCGAGCCGCTTGACCTCGTAGGGGGCGAGGGCGTTGATCTCCCGCCCCTCGAGGGCGATCCGGCCCCGTCGCGGGTGAAGAAAGCCGAAGATGGTCTTGAGGAGCGTGGACTTCCCCGCCCCGTTAGGGCCGATCACGCCGGTGATGGAGCCGGGAGCCACGCGGAGCGTGATGTCGCCGAGGATGTCGATCCCCTCGACGTAGCCCGCCGCCACGTGCTCGAGCTCGAGGCCCGCCATCTATCCGCCGAGGTAGGCCTCGAGGACGACGGGATCGTTCGCAACCTCCTCCAGCGT